>NZ_JCAFRY010000025.1:0-51845 GCF_059368675.1 Stenotrophomonas sp. YJH_SMC_120 | reverse complement strand
GGAAGGCACGCCAACCCGGCCACGACAGCGAAATGAAAAAAGGGGCGGGCCCGCGAGGATGCGTCCCTTTCTGGTAGTGCCGGCCGCTGGCCGGCAACTACGCGATGAAGACCCAACGGGCAGCCGGCCAGCGGCCGGCTCTACCGCAACAGCAGTCAAAGGCCAGATGTGCGGCTGGCAGGCCAACGCGGCCCCGGCGGCGAAATGAAAAAAGGGGCGGGTCCGAAAGGATCCGCCCCTTTCCGGTAGTGCCGGCCGCTGGCCGGCAACTCCGCGATGAAGACCCAACGGGCAGCCGGCCAGCGGCCGGCTCTACCGAAACAGCAGTCAAAGGCCAGATGTGCGGCTGGCAGGCCAACGCGGCCCCGGCGGCAAAATGAAAAAAGGGGCGGGTCCGCGAGGATCCGTCCCTTTCTGGTAGTGCCGGCCGCTGGCCGGCAACTACGCGATGAAGACCCAACGGGCAGCCGGCCAGTGGCCGGCTCTACCGAAACAGCAGTCAGCTGTTCTTCTTCGCGGCCATCGCTGCGGCAAGCTCGGCCTTGAATTCCTCGAAGGTCTGGCCCTTCTCCCTGGCTTCGGCCTGTGCGGCATCGCGCAGTGCATCGGAGTACATCAGGCGCACCGGCGTGCCGTTGCGCTCGTGCAGTTCACCGGCCTGCATGATCAGCGCCAGCACCTGCGCAGCGCTCTCGCTGTGGCCCGCGATGCGGCCGTCCATGCCCAGCACCCATTCGCCGTCGCGGCGCACGACACCGGCCAGCAGGGTGCGCTGTGCATCGCGCAGTTCCGCATGCGGCTCCACCGGCGAGGCCTGCGCGGCGGCCTTGTTGGCGGCCTGCTTTTCCTGGCGACGGCGCTGGTCGCGGCGGGTCTTGGAGCTGGTGGACATGGTGCGGTACCGCTGCGAAGGGGGGCGCAAGGATAGCGCACCCCGCCCGCAGCACCGCTTCACACCCCTCAGTCCAGCACTTTGCCGTGCCGCCAGTAGCCCATGAAGGTGATCGCGCGGCGGTCCAGCCCGCAATCACGCACCAAGTGGCGGCGGATCGCCATCACCGCCCCCGCCTCGCCCGCCACCCAGGCATACAGCGGCCCGGCCACACCGGTTTCGGCCTGCTCCCAGAGGATCTGCGTATCGACGTCGATCTCCTCCAGCGCATCGCCGGCAGCCACGCCCGAGGTCGCTGCCAACCGCGCCTGGACCGCCTGCAGCAACCGCTGTCCGTAGGCGGCCTGCCCGCGCGGCAGCCAGACCAGCTCGGCGCTGGAGGGCGCCTTCAGGTGCACCGCATCACCGGCCTGCGCCACCTCCAGCAGCGCCAGCGTGCGCGGTGGGTCGACCATGGCCGCCAGTTCCTCGAGGATGCCGGCCACCGCAGGCAACGCGGTTTCATCGGCCACCAGCAGCACCTGGCCGACACCGGCCGGTGGCTTCCACTCCCAGCCCTCGCTGCTCTCGGCACAGTCGGCGTCCGGGGCCAGCAGCACCACACGGTCGCCTGGGCGGGCGTGCATGGCCCAGCGCGAGGCGGGGCCGGTTTCGCCATGGATGACGAAATCGACGTCGACCTCGCCCTGCTCGGCGCGCAACTGGCGGATGGTGTAGGTACGCATCGGCGGGCGCTTGTCGTCCGGCAGGGCCCGGTAGCGTGGGTACCAGTCTTCACCGCTGGGGACCTGCGGCACCTCCTGGCCGGGCAAGGGGAAGAACACCTTGATGCGCTGGTCAGGGCCTTCGGTCTTCATCCGCGCCACGTCGGCACCGGTGAACACCATGCGGTCAAGGGAAGGGGAAAGAACGCGGCGCTCCTTCAGCGCCACCTCGAACAGGCGGTAGGTCTGCTGCGCAGCCATGGGGAACCTCATGCAACGACATCGGATTGGCTGGCTGTCGTGCATCCACGCACCGGCTGGCTGGAGTGCCCAGCCTAGTCCGGTCGTTCCTCTTCGCAAGCGTTGCGGGCAAAGCGGCCGGCCCTACCCCTGCGCGCTGCTCAATGGCCCGTGCAGGCCGCCTGTGCCGCGCGTTCACGCTGGTGTTCCCAGTACCAGAACACGAAGCCGGCGGCGAAGAACGCGGCCTGCCCCAGCGCCAGGTGCAGCGGGCTGGCACTGAGCAGCGGCGACACCACGCCGGCCACCACCGTGCTGATCATCAGCTGCACGAAGGCCTGCAGCGACGAGGCCAGGCCGCGCTGGTGCGGGTACATGTCCAGCACCGCCAGCGCCAGGATCGGGAAGATCAATGCCATGCCCATGCCGCCCAGGAAGATCGGCAGTACCGCCCATGGCAGCACGAACTGTGGCGACAGCGCCACGTAGCCGACATTCAGCAGCACCGACAGCGCACACAGGCCGAAACCAATGGACACCTGGCGGGTGGGCGTGGTGTGCCCGGCCATGCGCCCGGACAGGAACGAGCCGGTGGTCATGCCGCCGATGGTGGGGATGAACAGCCAGGCAAAACCACCCTCGCCCAGATGCAGGTGCTGCATCACGAACACCGGCGCCGAGGAGATGTACAGGAAAATGCCGCCGAAACCGATGCTGCCGGCCAGCGCCAGGCGCAGAAACCGCGGGTTGAAACCGATTCGCACGTAATCACGCAGCAGCACGCGCGGCGACAACGGCACCCGTGCCTCCACCGGATGGGTTTCCGGCAGGTAGCGTGCAGTGGCCGCCAGCAGGAGCAGCGCAAACACCACCAGGAACCAGAAAATCAGTGGCCAGCCGGCGCCACTGAGCAGGATCCAGCCGCCAATGATCGGTGCGATGGCCGGAGCGATGCCGAACAGCATCGATACCTGGCTCATCAGACGCTGCGCGTCGTGTCCGTGGTACAGGTCGCGGATCACCGCGCGGCCGACGATCATGCCGACGCCTGCTGACAGGCCCTGCAGCGCACGGAACGCCAGCAGCGTGGTCAGGTCGGTGGACAGCGCGCAGCCGACCGAAGCGCCGACGAACACCATCAGGCCACCGAGGATCACCCGCTTGCGGCCCCAGGCATCGGACAGCGGGCCGTGCGCAAGGCTCATCAGGCCGTAGAACAGCAGGTACACGCTGATGGTCTGCTGCACCGCCACCTCGTCCACCGCCAGGCGCTGGGCCAGCTGCGGGAACGCCGGGAAGATGGTGTCGATCGAGAACGGACCGAACATGGCCAGGCCGGCGAGCAGCAGGGCCATGCGGCGGGTGGAGGGAGCAACAGCGGCGGTCATGGGAAAGGCGTCCGGCAGGGCCATGCGCGGCACGCACGGCGGGCGCAGGTCCCCTGCAGCAGGGACGGCGCCAGATGAATTCGGGTATCCGCCCATCATAGGTGGGGATTGCACCTGATGCCATGCAGCAGTGCACAAAACGCACGGACGGGCCATCGGCCATTCAGGCGCGGCCTCCAGGACCGAAGGCGGCCGCCGCGCCCGCAACGGGCTATAATCGGCGGGCAACACGGTGGGAGAAGCGGAACACCGCTGCCGAAGGCGCAACGCCCGTAATCGCTCAGGCCCGATACCACCCGTAACACAACTCTGGAGAGACCGGTTCGATCCGGCGCCGAAGGGGCACGAAGCTGCGGTCCGCCGCGCTTTTAAACTCTCAGGCAAAAGGACAGAGGGGCGCCCCGCAGACCGCCGACCGGCGGCTTGTGCCCGTGCGTGTGCCCTTTCCTGACGGATCCTTCGCCATGTCCCAGAACACCCCTTCCCTGCGTGAGCTCGAGCACCACAACGCGTTCGTCGAGCGCCACATCGGCCCCAACGACGCCGAGATCGCGCAGATGCTCGACGTCGTCGGCCACGCGTCGCTGGATGCGATGACCGACGCCATCGTGCCGGCCAAGATCAAGTCGCCGGCACCGCTGGCACTGCCGGAGTCGATGACCGAAGTGCAGGCACTGGCGAAGATCCGTGCGATCGCCGACAAGAACACCGTGCTGCGCAGCTTCATCGGCCAGGGTTACTACGGTACCCACACGCCGAACGTGATCCTGCGCAACATCCTGGAAAACCCGGCGTGGTACACCGCCTACACCCCGTACCAGGCGGAAATCTCGCAGGGCCGCATGGAAGCGCTGATCAACTTCCAGACCCTGTGCGCCGACCTGACCGGCATGGAAATCGCCAACGCCTCGCTGCTGGACGAAGCCACCGCCGCCGCCGAAGCGATGACCCTGGCCAAGCGTTCGGCCAAGTCGAAGTCGGACACCTTCTTCGTGCACGACGCCGTGCACCCGCAGACCCTGGAACTGCTGCGTACCCGCGCCGAGCCCATGGGCATCGTGCTGCGCGTCGGCACCCCGGCCGAAGCACTGGAAGCGGAAGCGTTCGGCCTGCTGCTGCAGTATCCGGACACCTTCGGCCAGGTCGGCGACTACAAGGCGCTGGTCGATGCCGTGCACGCACGCGGCGGCCTGGTGGCCGTGGCCACCGACCTGCTGGCCCTGACCCTGCTGGCTGCCCCGGGCGAATGGGGCGCGGACATCGTTGTCGGCAACAGCCAGCGTTTCGGCGTGCCGTTCGGTTTCGGTGGCCCGCACGCCGCCTTCATGGCCTGCCGTGACGCCTACAAGCGCTCGATGCCGGGCCGCCTGATCGGCGTTTCGATCGATGCCCAGGGCAACCCGGCCTACCGCCTGACCCTGCAGACCCGCGAACAGCACATCCGCCGCGAGAAGGCCACCTCCAACATCTGTACCGCGCAGGTGCTGCTGGCGGTGATGGCCTCGATGTACGCCGTTTACCACGGCCCGGAAGGCCTGATCCGCATTGCCCGCCGCACCCATCGACTGGCCTCGATCCTGGCCGCAGCGCTGCGCAATGCCGGCGTGCAGGTCGGTGGCGACTTCTTCGACACCCTGCACGTCACCGGCGTGCATGCCGATGAAATCCATGCCAAGGCACGCGCCGCCGGTTACAACCTGCGCGCGATCGACAGCGACTCGGTCGGCATCAGCCTGGACGAGACCACCACCCGCGCCGACATCGTCGCCGTGGCTGCGGTGTTCGGTGCCTCGCTGGACGTCGACGCACTGGATGCCAGCACCGCCGACGCGCTGCCGGCCGGCCTGCTGCGCCAGTCCGCGTTCCTGACCCACCCGGTGTTCAACACCCACCACAGCGAGCACGAACTGCTGCGCTACCTGCGTTCGCTGGCCGACAAGGACCTGGCGATGGACCGCACGATGATCCCGCTGGGTTCGTGCACCATGAAGCTCAACGCCACCGCCGAGATGATCCCGGTGACCTGGCCGGAGTTCTCGCAGATCCACCCGCTGGTGCCGGCCGACCAGGCGCTGGGCTACAAGGAACTGATCGACACGCTGGAAGCGATGCTGGTCGAATGCACCGGCTACGACGCGGTCAGCCTGCAGCCGAACTCCGGCGCACAGGGCGAGTACGCCGGCCTGCTGGCGATCCGGGCATACCACCGCTCGCGCGGCGAAGGCCACCGCGACATCTGCCTGATCCCGGATTCGGCGCACGGCACCAACCCGGCCTCGGCGCAGATGTGCGGCATGAAGGTGGTGGTCACCAAGACCGATGCCAACGGCAACGTCGATGTGGAAGACATCCGCCTCAACGCCGAGAAGTACAGCGACCGCCTGGCCGCGATCATGATGACCTACCCGTCCACGCACGGCGTGTTCGAGGAAGAGGTGGTCGAGATCTGCGAGATCATCCACCAGCACGGCGGCCAGGTGTACACCGACGGCGCCAACATGAACGCCCTGGTCGGCGTGGCCAAGCCCGGCAAGTGGGGTTCGGACGTTTCGCACCTGAACCTGCACAAGACCTTCTGCATCCCGCACGGCGGCGGCGGCCCGGGCGTCGGCCCGTGCGCGGTCAAGGAACACCTGGCCCCGTTCCTGCCGGGCAAGCTGGGTGACAACGGCCCGGTCGGCATGGTCAGCGCCGCCAGCTTCGGCAGCGCCTCGATCCTGCCGATCAGCTGGATGTACATCGCGATGATGGGCCGCGAAGGCCTGCGCAAGGCCACCCAGGTCGCGCAGCTCAACGCCAACTACATCGCCAAGCGCCTGGCCCCGCACTTCAAGACCCTGTACACCGGCCGCAACGGCCTGGTGGCACACGAGTGCATCCTCGACGTACGCCCGCTGGAGAAGACCAGCGGCATCGGCGCCGAGGACGTCGCCAAGCGCCTGATCGACTTCGGCTTCCACGCCCCGACCCTGAGCTTCCCGGTGGCCGGCACGCTGATGGTCGAACCGACCGAGAGCGAATCGCTGCACGAGCTGGACCGCTTCATCGACGCGATGATCCAGATCCGCGAGGAGATCACCGCGATCGAAGACGGCCGCCTGGACCGCGAGGACAACCCGCTGAAGAACGCGCCGCACACCGCCACCGCGGTGACCGCCAGCGAGTGGACCCACGCCTACCCGCGCGAACTGGCTGCCTTCCCGCTGGCCAGCCTGAAGCAGAGCAAGTACTGGCCGCCGGTGGCGCGCGTCGACAACGTGTACGGCGACAAGAACGTGATGTGCGCCTGCATCCCGGTCGATGCCTACAAGGATGATGAAGTCGAGGCTTGATTCCTCGCGGCATCGGTAAAGAGAACGGCCCGCGCAAGCGGGCCGTTTTCATGAGGGCGGGTGGACCAGGGTCCACACCCACGGTAATCCCGATCACGGGTCCGGCATCTGCCCCAGGCTCAACTGCCACGACACGCCGAAGCGATCCTGCACCCAGCCGTAGCGGTTGCTGAAGTCATAGTCGCCCACCGGCATCAGCCAGTGGCCGCCCTCGCCCAGCACGCGCGCGGCGCGCTCGAACTGCTCGGCGCCGGAGCACTCGACGAACAGCGAGATCGACGGGCTGAAGGTGAAATCGTGCACGTCCAGGCTGTCAAAGCACAGGTAGTGGGTGCCACCGAGCAGGAAGATGGCCTGTCGGACCTGCCCGGGCACGCCGGCACCGGCGCCGTCCGGATGGCGCTGCATTGCCAGCAGGCGGAAATCGGCGAAGGCCTCGGCGTACAGGGCCAGGGCGGCCTCGGCCTGGCCGGTAAACATCAGGAAGGGGCGACTGCGCAGCATGCGGTACTCCCGGTCGACGGGCCGATGACGGCCCACACGATCAGGATGGCACGGCGGATGTGCAGCCTCCGTGGTAGTGCCGGCCGCTGGCCGGCAGCTTCAGTCACGCCTCGCGCATGCGCCGCGCGATGGCGCTGCCGGCGGCGATGGTGGCGGTCAGCGCCACCATCGACAGGAACTGCAGGCGGGTGTGCGACTCGCTCAGCAGCAGGCCGAAGATCAGTGCCAGGATCGCCAGCGCGCAGCAGGTCAGCCACGGGAAGCCGGCCATGCGGAACGGCAGCCGGGTACCCAGGCGATCCGCGCGGCGGCGCAGCACCAGCTGCGACACCAGCGACAGCGTCCACACCAGCAGGCAGGTGGAACCGACGATGTTCAGCAGCACCGGCAGCACCCGGTCCGGGAACAGCAGCTCCATCACCGTGGCGGCGAAACCGAACAGCACGCTGGCCAGCACGGCAATCACCGGCACCTGGCGCGGATCGGTCCAGCCCAGCACGGCCGGCGCTTCACGACGCTGCGCCAGCGAATACATCATGCGCGAGGCGCCGTAGAGGTTGGCATTGAGCGCCGACAGCAGCGCGATCACCGCGATCAGGGTGATGGAGGTGCCCGCGCCCGGGATGCGGGCGATATCCAGCACGGCGGCAAACGGCGACTTCAGCGCTTCGCTGGTCCACGGTACGACGGCGATGATCACGCTCAGCGAGCCGATATAGAACACCAGGATGCGCCACGCCACGGTGCGGATGGCACGGGCGATGCTGCGTTCCGGATCTTCGGTCTCCGCCGCCGCAACGGCCACGATCTCGGTGCCACCGAAGGCAAAAACGACAACCAGCAGTGCAGCGCCAATACCGGCCAGGCCCTTCGGCGCGAAGCCACCATGCTCGGTGAAGTTGCTCAGGCCCGGCGAGGTCACCTGCGGCAGCCAGCCCATCAGCAGCGCCACGCCGATGGCGATGAAGGCCAGGATCGCCGCCACCTTGAGGATGGCGAACCAGAATTCGAACTCGCCGAAGTTCTTCACCCCGAGCAGGTTGATCGCGGTGAAGAACAGCATGAAGGCCAGCGCCGCCATCGGTACAGGTACTGCTGGCCAGACGGTGGCCAGCAGACCGGCCGCTCCCACCGCCTCGGCGGCGATCACGATCACAAGCTGCACCCACCACAACCAGCCGACGGTGGCACCGGCGGTGGCGCCCATGGCATCGGCGGCATAGACCGAGAACGCGCCGCTGGTCGGTTTGGCCGCCGCCATTTCGCCCAGAGCGTTCATCACGATGATCACCAGCGCGCCGGCGACCAGATACGACACCAGGACCGCCGGACCGGCCGCCTGCACACCCACGCCCGAGCCGAGGAACAGGCCGGCGCCGATGGCGCTGCCCAGGCCCATCATGATCAGCTGGCGGGGCTTGAGCGAATGTCCGAGGCGGGACGGTGAAGCGGTCGGAATCGAGTTGGGCATCGGCAGGGCTGGCGGCGGGCTACAGGGGCGACACCTTACCCTGTCCCATGCCCGCGGGGATAGGCACAGCGCAGCAGGCGGCTCAGGCCAGTGCCGGCTCTCCGACACTGCCACCAATACGGGCGCGGTAGGCACGCGGCGAGAAACCGGTTTCAGCCTTGAACTTGCGGGTAAAGGCGCTCTGGTCGCTGAAACCGCAGGCCTGGCCGATGCTGGCGATGCTCTCGTCACCGTGCAGCAGGTGCATGGCCATCTGGATCCGCAGCCGGGTCAGCACCTGCTGCGGGGTCATCTGGAACACCTTGCGGAAGCTGCGCTCCAGCTTGGACAGCGAAAAACCGGTGATGTCCAGCAGGGTCTGCATGCGCACGTTCTCGGCGTAGTGCGCGTTGAGGTGGGCCAGCGCCAGCCGCAGCTGCTCGTACTGGGTACCCAGACTGTCCTTCTGGCCAAGGTCGCGGGAAATGCCGATCAGGCCCTCGATGGCCCCATCGACCACCAGCGGACGCTTGCAGGTCAGGCACCAGCCCGGTTCGCGGTTGGCGAACAGGTGCAGCTCCATCAGGTTCTCGATCACCTCACCGGCCAGCACGCGGGCGTCCTGGTCCACGTAGTCGGCGCTCAGCCCGGTCGGGTAGATCTCCGCCGCGGTACGCCCGATCACGTCCTTGCGGGCGCGCAGGCCCAGCCGCCGCAGCATGGTCTGGTTGACGTGGGTGTAACGCCCCTGAAGGTCCTTGATGAAGAACAGCACATCCGGGATGGCGTCGAACAGGGCTTCGATGTCGGCGGGCTCGACTCGCATGGAGCAAGCATACCCGAGCCTGCTTTTGCCTGTACGTTCACCTTTGCCGGACCTCGGTTTAACGGGCCCGGTTCCAGTGTCGTGGTTCTCTTTGAGCATCCGGAGCCAACGTCAATGGCCGCCAGCAAGCCGACCGGCAAGCGCGCAACCACCCACGCCGAGAACCACCACCGCGGCAGCGGCGATGAACTGCACCAGCAGGCCGGGGGCAGTCATCCGGCGATGACCACCGATCAGGGCATCCCGGTGGCAGACAACCAGAACTCCCTGCGGCAGGGACCTCGGGGGCCTACGCTGCTGGAGGACTTCATCCTGCGCGAGAAGATCACCCACTTCGACCATGAGCGCATTCCCGAGCGCATCGTGCACGCCCGCGGCAGCGCTGCGCATGGCTACTTCGAGTTGACCCGATCACTGAAGGCGCATACCCGCGCGCGCATCCTGACCGAGGTTGGCGTGAAGACACCCGTGTTCACCCGCTTCTCGACCGTGGCCGGTGGCGCAGGTTCAGTGGACACCCCGCGCGACGTGCGCGGCTTCGCGGTGAAGTTCTATACCAGGGAGGGCAACTGGGACCTGGTCGGCAACAACATGCCGGTGTTCTTCATCCAGGACGCCATGAAATTCCCGGACCTGGTGCACGCGGTGAAGATGGAACCGGACCGTGCCTTCCCGCAGGCCGCGTCGGCCCATGACACGTTCTGGGACTTCATTTCGCTGATGCCCGAATCGATGCACATGATCATGTGGGCGATGAGCGACCGCGCCATACCGCGTTCGCTGCGGATGATCGAAGGCTTCGGTGTGCACAGCTTCCGCCTGCTGAACGAGGCCGGCGAGTCAACGTTCGTCAAGTTCCACTGGCGGCCCAAGCTGGGTATCCAGTCCACGGTCTGGGACGAAGCGCTGAAGCTGCAGTCGGCCGACAATGACTTCCATCGCCGTGACCTGTTCGAGGCCATCCAGCGCGGCGACTTCCCGGAATGGGAACTGGCGGTGCAGTTGTTCACCGAAGAAGACGCCGACGCATTCCCGTTCGATCATCTGGACCCGACCAAGATCATTCCCGAATCGCTGGTGCCGTTGCAGGTCATCGGGCGCATGGTGCTGGACCGCTGGCCGGACAACTTCTTCGCCGAGACCGAGCAGGTGGCTTTCTGCCCGGCCAACGTGCCACCGGGCATCGACTTCAGCAACGACCCGCTGCTGCAGGGGCGCCTGTTCTCCTACCTGGACACCCAGCTGCTGCGCCTGGGCGGCCCGAACTTCCACCAGATCCCGGTGAATGCGCCCAAGTGCCCGTTTGCCAATCATCAGCGCGACGGCCACATGCAGATGCAGGTTCCCAAGGGCCGGGTGGCCTACGATCCCAGTTCGCTGCAGGAGGACACCCCGCGCGAGACGCCTGCCGGATTCCGCAGCCATGCCAGCGCCGACGATGGCCGCAAGGGTCGCACCCGCGCGGAGAGTTTCGCCGACCACTACAGCCAGGCCCGCATGTTTTTCCGCAGCCTCGAAAAGCCGGAGCAGGCGCACCTGGCATCGGCGCTGGTGTTCGAGTTGTCCAAGGTGGAAACGCTGAAGGTGCGGGTACGCACCGTCAGTCACCTGCGCAACATCGATGACTCACTGGCGCAGCGCGTGGCCGATGGTCTGGCGTTGCCTGCACTGCCCGACCCGGCGCCGACCGCTACTCCAGTGCGGGACATGCCCCCCGCCCCCGAAGTACGGGTGATCGGTCGCAACAAACCCACCCTGCAAGGGCGCTGCATCGGCATCCTGTTCGATGAGGGTTCTGATGCCCGGATCATTGCCAGCCTGAGCAAGGCAGCCAGGAAAGCAGGTGCGGATGTGAAGCTGGTCGCCCCCAGAGTGGGTGGCGCCACGCTCAGCGATGGCGCGCTGCAGGCGGCGGATGGGCAACTGGCGGGCACCCCGTCGGCCGTGTTCGATGCAGTAGCCGTGGTGCTCAGCCCGGAAGCGGCGAAGGCCTTGTCGAAAGAGAGTGCAGCCATCGAATTCGTCAGCCAGGCGTGGGCGCACCTGAAGGCCATCGCCAGCGATGCGGGCGGCCAGACGCTGCTGAAGGCGGCAAGGGTCGGCAACGACGCCGGCATCGTCGAAGCGGAAGACGCCAAGGCATTCCTGGCGGCGGCCGCCACCCGCCAGTGGGCGCGCGAACCCAAGCTGCGCCTGCTGGCCTGACTACAGCAACAGGAGAACTGTCATGCCCCGTGGTGACAAATCCGCATACTCCGATAAACAGAAGCGCCAGGCCGAGCACATCGAGGAAAGCGAGCGCGAGCGCGGTGCCAGCGAAGGCACGGCCGAGCGCATTGCCTGGGCGACCGTGAACAAGCAGGATGGTGGTGGCAAGCGTAGCGGCAGCGCGCGCAAGGGTACGAAGAAGGCGACCACCAAGAAGGCTGCCAAGAAGGCGCCTGCCAGAAAGTCGGGCACAAAGAAGGCCACGACCAAGACGACGGCGGCGAAGAAGGCCCCTGCGAAGAAGACGACAGCCAGGAAGGCGGCGGCAAAGAAGGCACCGGCTCGCAAGACAGCCACAAAGAAAACCGCAAAGAAGACAGCGGCCAAGAAGGCCGGTACAGCCGCCTCGCGCAGTGCTGCAGCGAAGAAGGCGGCGAAGACACGTGCGGCGAAGAAGACCGTGCGCAAGGTGGCGGCGAAGAAGGCCGCGCGTACCCGCGCGCGCGGCTGAGTCCTTCGATCAGGGCGACAGCGTCCTCATCCACGCTGCAACTTCGGCCGCGGATGCGTCAGCGCGTGCCTGCAGCAGCAGATGCGGCCCTTCCAGCGAAACATGCCGGGCATCCGGCAAAAAGGCCTGAAGTTCTGCCACGCTGGGCGGCCACAGCAGGCGGTCATGGCACGCGTGCAGGCACAGCGTCGGCACGTCGATTGCCGGCAGCAATGCGCGTACGTCGACGCGCAGGGTCGCTGCGGCGCGTCGCCGCAATGTGGCCGCCGGAATCCGGGCCAGCGCATCGCGCAGCATCGATACGTGGTCGCGGGTGCGCCACCGCCCCAGCAGCAGGCGCGCCAGCAACGCCACGGGAGGCAAAGGCCAGGCCGGCGTCAGCAGGGCTGCGCTGGCTGCCGGCAATGGCAGCGGCCGACGCGCAAAGGTCGCGGCAAGCACCAGTCCGCGCAGCCCGGCGGGCTGTCGCGTGGCCAGTTCAACCGCCAACGGGCCCGAGAAGGACTCGGCAAGCAGGATGAAGGGATGGCCGGGCAGCTGCGACCACAGCCGTTGGGCCAGCGTGGCGTGATCCTGCCCTCCCTGCGCAGGCAGCGTAATCGCCTGCGTCGTCAGCCCATGAGCCTGGAGTGCTGACAGAAACGGGATCGACAGTCTGCCGGAGCCATCCAGCCCGGGCAGCATCAGCACGTGCTGCGGCGTGGGTGATGCTGAATCACAGCCCGGCTTTTCCTCGCTCCCGATTCCCATGTCACCTCCTTTGCTGGCAAGCATCGCCCACATCGGCAGGCAGCGGAACTTTCGCTCCGGCTCTCCTGCTGCTTTGCCAGTCAAGGTTGAGCGATACTGCCCGCTCTGCCGCGGGACGCGGCTGCCAAGGAGAGCCTCTGATGCGATGGACCTACGCGCTGGCCATGATGGTCATGATGCTGCCACTGAACAGTTCCGCCAACGATGGCTGGATAAACGGGGCAGGCAAGGCGATGCCGGAGACCGATGCCATGAAATCCAGCGGTGGCTTTGCGGCATCGCTGCTGGTCACCTCCGATGCCGACTGGCGGGCCAAGTGGGAAACCCCACCAGAGTCCACTCCCGGTTTTACCCAGGCCGACGAAGTCCACCCGGGCGGTGAATTGTTCCTGCTGACATTCCTGTCCAACCCGCAACTGGATGAGAACCGCGTGCCCAAGGTGCACTGCGATCTGCGCATGCTGCGCCCGGACGGCAGTACCAGCATCGACGAACGCGATGTTCCCTGTTTCACCGCTGCCCTGCCCGGCCCGCCAACCCTGTTGTACATGACCAACCTGCACCTGAAGTTCGTGGCCGAGGCCAGTGATCCGAAAGGTACGTGGACTGCGCAGGTGGTGGTCAGGGATCTGCTGCGGAATGTGAGCCTGCCTCTGCAGGCTCACTTCGACGTCCGTTGAACGGAGGCGTGCGGATGAAGATGCGGCGATTACTGAGCTGGACCGGTCTTGCGCTTTGCGTGGTCTACCTGCTGTTGACCGCATGGCTGGTTCACGGCGCGCAGTCGGATGCGGACCCGAAGGGGGCCTATATCCTGATGTCGCTCCCCATCACCCTGCAGTCTGCTGCACTCGATGCCATCGGCGCAGGCAGCCTGCTGTACGGCAAACCCTGGTCGACCGCGTATGCAGTACTGGTTCCGCCAACACTGCTGTTGCTGTACGCAGCCGGCTGGCTGATCGAACGCGCCGCGCGCGGCCGCTAGCCAGCGGCACCGACCGGTTGCGTGCATGCGGTGCCCTGCATGCTGGGCATCGCATGCAGGGCGTCATCCAACATCCAGTCGCAGGTTGCTTACGCCGCCTGCGCAGGCACGATGGGCATGCGCGCGCCCTGCTCCACCTTGAACACCGCCACCGACGTGGTCAGCGCATGCGCCTGTTCCTCCAGCGCGCGGCTGGCGGCAGTGGCTTCTTCCACCAGCGCAGCGTTCTGCTGGGTCACCTGGTCCATCTGCACCACCACCTGGTTGACCTGC
This sequence comes from Stenotrophomonas sp. YJH_SMC_120, assembly GCF_059368675.1. Classification (NCBI taxonomy): domain Bacteria; kingdom Pseudomonadati; phylum Pseudomonadota; class Gammaproteobacteria; order Lysobacterales; family Lysobacteraceae; genus Stenotrophomonas; species Stenotrophomonas sp. YJH_SMC_120. The sequence continues at coordinate 37,782 of NZ_JCAFRY010000025.1, read as the reverse complement.
TCGATACCGGCGGCCTGTTCCTTGCTGGCCGCTGCGATGTCGCTCATCAGCTGCGTGGTGCGCGAGCTGGCCTGGGCCACGCGGGCGATCGCGGCTTCCGATTCAACGGTCACCGCCAGGCCGCTCTTCACCTTGGCAGCAGCGTCTTCGATCAGCTCCTTGATCTCCTTGGCGGCGACACCGGCACGCTGTGCGAGCGTGCGTACCTCGCTGGCGACCACGGCAAAACCACGGCCCTGCTCACCTGCACGCGCGGCTTCAACCGCAGCATTCAGCGCCAGGATGTTGGTCTGGAACGCGATGCCGTCGATCACGGTGGAGATTTCCGAGATGCGTGCCGAGGACTGATCGATCTCACCCATCACCGACGCCATCTGCGCCATCGCCTGCTCGGTCTCGCGTACGGCGGCACCGGCGGCGTGCGCTTCACTGTCGGCCTGACGAGCGAGCTCGGCATTCTGGCGCACAGTCGAGGTCAGTTCCTCCATCGATGCGGCGGCTTCTTCCAGGTTGGCGGCCTGCTGCTCGGTGCGGCGCGACAGGTCGTTGTTGCCGGCGGCCAGTTCCTGCGCCGCGTTGTTGATGCTGTCGGCGGCCACCTGGATGCCACGCACGATGCCGGTCAGCTGCGCGGTGGTGGTGTTGGCGTCGTCACGCATGCGGGCGAACACACCGTCGTACTCGCCGTCCATGCGTGCAGTCAGGTCGCCGTGCGAGATCGCACGCAGCACATCGGAGACATCAGCAATGCTGGCCTGCGAACTGGCCATCATGCCGTTGAGATGCTCGACCATCGCCTTGAACTGGAACTGGAACGCAGCGGCATCGCCACGCATGCTGAAATCACCGGCGCGCGCGGCCCGGGCCAGTGCATCGATCTGCGCGTTGATCGCCATCAGGCTCTGCTTCACTGCGGCCAGGGTGCGGGTCAGCGTACCCTTCTCGCCCGGGTAGTCCGGCAGGTCGCGGCTGAGGTCACCGATGGCGTAGCGCTGCATCACTTCGGCCATCAGCAGTTCCACCTGCACGTGCGATTCGACCAGGCTGTTGGTGGCCTGCACCATGCGGCCGAAATCACCGGGGAAGGCGCTGGCGTCCATGCGGTAACGGATCGCACCCGCCTCGTGCTGTTCGGCCATCTGCAGCTGCGCGCCGATCGCCGCCTGCACACTCTGGCGCACGCTGGCCATCGCCTCGCCCAACTGGGTCAGTTCGTCACGGCCGCCGAGGCGGAACTCCTGATCCAGCTGGCCCCTGGACAGGCGCTCGGCCAGGTTCACCGCGCGGGCCAGCGGGCCGGTCAGGCTGCGGCCGATCATCACCGAGGCGGCGATGCCGACCAGCAGTGCAACGCCGCCCAGCACCAGCAACTGCAGCAGGCTGCGCTCGCCCAAGCGGATCGCCTCGGCGGCCGCCTCACGGCTTTCCTTCTCTTCGAAGTCCACGCCATCGGACAGCGCCTTGTTCCAGCCGTTGGCGGCTTCCTGCACCGGGCCCAGGGTCAGCGCCACGGCGCCCGGGTAGTCGCCCTGCTCCATCAGTTCGCTGGTCTGCTTGTTGAGCGGACGCGCGATGGCACGCTTGGCGGCGATGGTCTCGGCAATGGCCTTGCCCTCGGCGTCGCTGGGCAGCGCCTGGTAGGCCGTCCAACTGGCCTCATAGCGCTTGACCAGATCGGCGATGCGCTGCTCATCATGGCCACGGTCATCGCCCTGGCGGATCAGCATCTCGCGGCGAACGACCATCATCTGGTTGTTGGCATCGAGCATCTGCGAGAGCAGGCGCACCTTGGCCACGCTGACATCGACCACCTGCTGCATCGCGCGCTTCTGCACGACACTGGCGGTGGCGCCGGTGGCCACCACGGCCGCAACCAACAGCAGCAACAGGCCAAAGCCCAGCCCAAGACGCCAGGCAACCCTGACATTCCTCAAGTAGTTCATCGGTACATCCAAAACGGGGGGGGATGTGGCGTTATCGGCGGCCCGCCAGGCAATCTTGATCGCCAACCGCCAATGGCGTGGGGCACCATTCACCTTGGTGAGCCCTTGGCCGGCGGCACCCGCGCGGGGACGGTCGCGCAACGACCCGACTGCTCATGCAGACGTCAGATCTCTTTCACGGTGGCTCGGCGCGGCCTGCAGGCAAGGTGGTGGCGTCATCTGCTGGAGTTCCCAATGCCATTACCCGTGTACCGATCCACCCTGCTCGCTCTCTCGCTACTGGCATCGCCGGCGTTCGCGCAGGCACCGCCCCCTGGACTGCCCGCCCCCATCGCCGAGAAGGCCGGACCGGACACCGCAGCACGTTCCGCCCTGCATGCCCAGGTGCTGCTGGACCGTGCGAATTTCTCGCCCGGCCAGATCGACGGTGAAGTGGGCAGCAACCAGCGGCGCGCGGTGTCGGGTTTCCAGGCGGCGCACGGCCTGACCGTCACCGGTGAACTGGACGACGCGACCTGGCAGGCCCTGCAGGCTGATACGGTCACCTCCTTGGCCAGCTACACGCTGACCAGCGAGGATGTCGCCGGGCCGTTCCAGGCGGTGCCGAAGGGCCCCGCCGCACAGGCCAAACTGAAATCGCTGGGCTTCAACAACGTCGAAGAGTCGCTGGGCGAACGCTTCCACGCATCCCCTGAGCTGTTGAAGCTGCTCAATCCGGGCGTGGATCTGAGCAAGGCGGGCAACCGCATCCAGGTGCCCAATATCGCACCATCGCCGCTACCGAAGGCGGCCAAGGTGGTCGTCGACAAGTCCGATTCCAGCCTGCAGTTGCTGGATGCGCAGGGCAAGGTGATCGCTCAGGTGCCGGTTTCCTCCGGCAGCCAGCACGATCCGCTGCCGATCGGCGAATGGAAGATCCTGGGCGTGTATCGCGACCCGCCGTTTCACTACAACCCCAAGCTGTTCTGGGATGCGCGCAAGGGCGAAAAGAAGGCGACACTGCCGCCGGGCCCGAACAATCCAGTCGGCCGGGTCTGGATCGATCTGTCGAAGCCACACTACGGCCTGCATGGCACGCCCGAGCCCGGCCATGTCGGCAAGACCGAGTCACATGGCTGCGTGCGCATGACCAACTGGGATGCGCTGCGCGTGGCCGATGCGGTGGATACCTCCGTCCCCGTGGTGATGCAGGAGTGAGCCGATGCGTCTTTCGCAGCTGATCGTAGTGGGCGTTCTGCTGGGACTGGGGGCCGGCTGGTGGCTGCGCCGCGATGCAGGCGAGCCGGTAGCCGCCTCGCTGCCGGAAGCACAACCGGCAGCAGCTGTGGCGCCGGCCAAGGGATCCCTAGCGCCGCTCGACACGGCCCCTGCCCCCGCCGCCACCGCACCGTCAGCCGCGCGGGCTGCGGATGCGCCGTCCGGTCTGCTGCTGCCGGTACAGGGCGTCCTGGCCTCCCAGCTGCGCGACACGTTCACCGATGCGCGCAGCGAAGGCCGCGTGCACGATGCCATCGACATCATGGCCGATGCCGGTACGCCGGTGCTGGCAGTGGCCGATGGCACGGTGGAAAAACTGTTCGACAGCGAGCGCGGTGGCCTGACGATCTACCAGTTCGAGCCCAGCGGACGCTGGTGCTACTACTACGCGCACCTGCAGCGCTATGCCGATGGCCTGACCGAAAAGCAGGTGATCAGACGCGGGGAGGTGATCGGTTACGTGGGCAGTACCGGCAACGCCAGCCCTGAGGCCCCGCACCTGCATTTCGAGGTGCACGTGCTGGGACCGGAGAAGCAGTGGTGGAAGGGGGAATCGATCAATCCGTACCCACTGCTGAATCCGCCTGCTTCGAAGCCCGGTGCTGCCAGCGCCGCAAGGTGAACGTGAACACCGCCAAGGCAGCCCCTGGAATCAACAGGAGCAGTGCCGCCACTTTCCAGAAGAAGAACGGCCACAACCAGACATAATCCAGGTCAGTCAGCTTCAACAGATCCAGTGGCGGCTGCAGCTCGACGGTGGCCGCGCGATCGGCCAGCGCCGGGTCCACCTCCACCACGGTTACCCGCACCCATGAGCGGCCGCGTGGCAATGCGTCGCCACGGCCATAGCCGAAGTAGGACGCCATGAGGCCGCTGGACTCAACCGAAGCCAGCGCACGATTGATGCCCTGCCCGGCCACTCCCGAACGCTCCCCTGCGCGGAAGTCTCCATGATCGGTCGGAGTTTCGATGCGCAGCAGCACCTCGGGGTCAGCCTCCGTACCGTCCGCGGCATAGCGCAGGCGCAGCCGCAGTTGATCATCGATGAGGCGGTAGACGGTGATCTGGGCGGTTGCGCCAGGGCTCAGCACCAACGGCACCGTCTGCGTGCGCGAAGCCAGGGTATTGGCGGCCGCGCCCAGCACCAGTACCAGGCAGGCGATGCCCCACAGGCCCCACAACACCCACAGGGTGATCCGCACGACCGTTTCGCCCTTCACGCTGACATCCTGGTCATCGCTTTGCTTCCTCGCCGACCCCGCTGACACAGTAACGAAAAAGCCCCGCTTGCGCGGGGCTTTTCCTGTCACCTACGCCGGGCAGCGCCCGGCGTTACCTCAGGCAAACGGATCCTGCAGGACCATGGTGTGGTCGCGGTCCGGGCCGGTGGAGACGATGCTGATCGGGCAGCCGGCCAGCTCTTCCAGCGAACGCAGGTAGGCGCGCGCAGCCGGCGGCAGGTCGTCCCAGTTGGTGATGCCGTGGGTGTTCTCGCTCCAGCCCGGGAACTCCAGGTACACCGGCGTGCACTCTTCCCAGCCCTGCGCGTCCAGCGGCGCGTACTCGGTGCGCTTGCCGTTGTATTCGTAGGCGATGCAGACCTTCAGCTTTTCCATGCCGTCCAGCACGTCCAGCTTGGTGATGCACAGGCCGCTGATGCCGTTGATGGCCACGGCACGCTTCAGCGCGACGATGTCCATCCAGCCGCAACGACGCGGACGGCCGGTCGACGCACCGTACTCGGCGCCGCGGTCACGGATGCCCTGGCCGACTTCGTCGTCCAGCTCGGTCGGGAACGGGCCACCGCCGACGCGGGTGGCGTAGGCCTTGGCGATGCCCAGCACGTAGTCGATCGAATCGGCGCCGACGCCGGAACCGGCCAGCGCGCCACCGACGGTGGTGTTGGAGCTGGTGACGTACGGGTAGGTGCCGTGGTCGATGTCCAGCAGCGCGCCCTGCGCGCCTTCGAACAGCACGCGCTTACCCTGCTTGCGCAGGTCGTGCAGGATGCCGGCCACGTCGGACTTCATCGGCTGCACGTATTCGCCGAAGGCCAGCGCTTCGTCGAAGGTCTTCTGGAAGTCGACCGCATCGGTGTTCAGATACTTGGTCAGCACGAAGTTGTGGTAATCCAGCGCGGTGCGCAGCAGTTCTTCCAGCTGCTTCGGGTAATGCAGGTCGGCGATGCGGATGCCGCGACGCGCCACCTTGTCTTCGTAGGCCGGGCCGATGCCACGGCCGGTGGTGCCGATCGCCTTGCCACCGGCAGCGCGCTCGCGCGCCTGGTCCAGGGCGATGTGGTACGGCATGATCAGCGGCGCGGCCGGGGAGATCTTCAGGCGCGACCGCACCTCCACGCCGGAGGCTTCCAGCTCGGCGATTTCCTTCTGCAGCGCGGCCGGCGAGATCACCACGCCGTTGCCGATCAGGCACAGCGCGTCGTCACGCAGGATGCCCGACGGGATCAGGTGCAGGACGGTCTTCTTGCCGTTGATGACCAGGGTGTGGCCGGCGTTGTGGCCGCCCTGGAAGCGCACGACGGCGCCGATTTCCTCAGTGAGCAGATCGACGATCTTGCCCTTGCCTTCATCGCCCCACTGGGCACCCAACACTACGACAGACTGACCCATGACGGGCTCCTCGATTTGTTGCGGCCATCGGGGCCGCGGACGGGTAAACCGTGGCGGGGCTGGCCAGCACCTGCAAGGCGGCTCCAAACGGGGAGCGGCCGGCGATGGAAGGCCCAGACACGGAAAAAGCCGAACGGGGAGGCCCGTCCGGCTTTTGTGCATTATCCGGGTTTCCGGGGTCGGGTGCCACCTTTCCGACGGGCAGCTTTACCGGCCGGTCAGCCGCCCCGCCCGGGCGCGCCGGCCGCTGGCCGGCAACGCCAACCAAGGTTGGCATCCACCAGAGCCGGGCCATGCATGTGAACGCAGGCGGTAGTGCCGCACCCACCACAGCAGGCTCAGGCCGGCCAGCAGCACCAGCCCACCGAAGCTGCGCAGGGCCGGGCTGGGCAGGTCCAGCAGACGTTCGGCCATGCGCTTCCAGGCGAACGGTGCGACGAACAGGAACAGGCCTTCCAGCACCGCGACTAGGCAGACAGCGGCAAACAGATCTTTCATGGGGGACTCCGGAAAAAGCACGGGGCCCGGCATATGGCCGGGCCCCGTGGGGTACTGCCCTGCGACCTCAGCGGTCGTTCTTCAGGTACTGCAGGAACGGGTCGTTCTTGTCGAGCACGATCACACCGTTGCCGTCGGTCATGGAGCCACGGTAGGCCTCCAGGCTGCGGTAGAACGCATAGAACGACGGATCGGCCGAGCCGGCCTTGCCGTAGATGCGGGCCGCCTCGGCATCGCCTTCACCGCGCAGGCGCTGGGCATCACGCTCGGCCTCGGCGATCAGCACGGTGCTGTCACGGTCGGCCTGGGCGCGGATGGTCAGCGACTGCTCCTCGCCCTCCGCGCGCAGCTTTGCGGCTTCCTGCTTGCGCTGGGCACGCATGCGCTCGTACACATCGTTGATCACCTGGCTGTCGGTCGGCAGGTCCACCTGCTTGATGCGCAGGTCGATCATCTGCATGCCCAGGCCGGCCACCGCCTCGTTGATCCCCTTCAGCTGCTCGGCGATCAGCTCGCTGCGGTCGCCGGAGACCAGCTGCTGCAGGGTGCGCGAGTTGATCTGGTTGCGCAGCGAGTCGGTGATGATCGGTGCCAGGCGGGCGTTGGCGATGCGCGGATCGCCGCCGGTGGCACGGAAGTAGTCACCCACGTTGGAGATGTAGCCGATGGCGAAGAAGTCGACGCTGACGTCCTTCTGCTCGGCGGTGAAGTAGCGCGCCGGTGCGGTGTCGAGCACCTGGAAGCGGCGGTCGAAGACCTTCACCGTTTCCACCACCGGCACCTTGAAGTGCAGGCCCGGCTTGATGTCCGAACGCACCACCTTGCCCAGGTTCAGCACCATGGCGGTCTGGTCCTCACGGACCACGTACACCGAGCCGAGCAGGCCCAGCACCACCGCCACGATCACGGCGATCCAGATAGGACTCTTCATCGGCTGCCCTCCTCACGGCCGCTCGGTCGCCCGGTCGGGCGGCCCACCGGCCGGCCCGGATCACGGGAAGCTTCCGTCGCTGCACCCGGCAGCGACGGCATCACCACGTCCGGGTTGGCCACTGCGGCCGGAGCCGACGTGCTCGGACGGGTATCGCCGGTCATCGGCACGTAGATCAGCTGGCGGCCATCGCCACCGATCACCTTGCGGTTCTCGCTCAGTACCTGCTGCACGGTCTCCAGCCACAGGCGCTTGCGGGTCACTTCCGGGGCGTCCTTGTACTGGGCCTGCAACAGGCTGAAGCGCTGCGCGTCACCCTCGGCCTTGGACACCACGGCCTGCTTGTAGCCTTCAGCGGTGGTACGGGCGCGCGAGGCCTGGCCCCGGGCTTCCGGCACGACCTTGGCGGCGTAGGCCTGGGCTTCGTTGATCAGGCGTTCCTTGACCTGCTGGGCACCGTTGACCTCGTCGAAAGCCGGCTTCACTTCTTCCGGCGGACGGGCATCCTGCAGGGTCAGGCCAGTCACGGTCAGGCCGGTCTTGAACGCCTTCAGCAGCGCCTGCAGGCGCTCCTCGGCGGCCACGGCCAGCGGGCCACGGTTGTTCAGCACGGCGTTGAGATCGGCGCGGCCGACTTCCTCGCGTACGGCGCTCTGCGCCGACTGCTCCAGCACCTGGTTGGCATCGACGGTGCCGAACAGGTACTGCTGCGGGTCGTCGATGCGGTACTGGACGTTCAGCGAGACGTTGACGATGTTCTCGTCGCGGGTCAGCACCGGCACCTGGATCGAGAACGTCTTGATCTCGGTGGCGTTGACCTTGTTGACCGATTCGATCGGCCACGGCAGCTTGAAGTTCGGGCCGGGCTGCAGGATGCGCGAGAACTGGCCGAAGCGCAGCACCACGCCACGCTGCTGTTCGCCGATCAGCTGGAAGCTGGAGAACAGCACCAGCAGCACCACGGCTGCCACCACCCAACGCACGATGCCGCCGTCGAACAGGTCCTTCAGCGGCCCGGGCAAACCGCCCCAGCCACCACCATTGCCACCGCCGCGTGACCCGAACGGCCCGCGTCGATTGTCCTCGGGGCCTTGTCCGCCCTTGTTGCCGCCGGGTGTATTCCAGGCCATGCACGCTCCATCAAGATTTGGGCTGCGGCGCGGGCCCTTCCCGCACCGCCAGCCGTGAAACCATCACCGATCATACAAGATGGGGCGGATCGGCAGGATCGAAAGGGGGGCAACGGGGTAAGGTGGCGTTTTCCTCGAAGTCAGGCAACGCCGATGGCCCCCACCACCCCGTTCACCGCCTTCCGCATCGAAAACGACGACGCCGGCTACCGCAGCGGCCTGGTCCGGCTCGGGGTCGACGACCTCAACCCCGGCCAAGTGCTGATCCGCGCCCACTGGTCCTCGGTCAACTACAAGGACGCGCTGGCCGGTACTGGAAAAGGGAAGATCCTGCGCCGCTTCCCGCTGGTGGGCGGCATCGATGTGGCCGGCACCGTGGTCGCCAGCACCGACCCGGACTGGCGTGAAGGCGACGCGGTGCTGGCCACCGGCTGCGGCCTCAGCGAGACCCGCGACGGCGGCTACAGCCAGTACGTGCGGCTGGAATCGCGCGCGGTGATCGCCCAGCCGGCCGGGCTGACCCCACGCGAGGCGATGGTGCTGGGCACCGCCGGCTTCACTGCGGCGCTGGCCCTGCTGCGCATGCAGGACAACCGCCAGACCCCGGAACTCGGCCCGCTGGCGGTCACCGGTGCCAGCGGCGGTGTCGGTGCGCTGGCGCTGTCCATCTTCAGCCGTGCCGGCTACAGCGTGCACGCGGTCAGCGGCAAGCCGGACCAGGCAGGATTCCTGCGCAGCATCGGCGCCACCGAGGTACTGCCGCGCGACGCGCTGGCCGACACCGGCGCGCTGCAGTCGGCCCGCTTCGGGGGTGGCCTCGATAATGCCGGAGGCGACATGCTGGCCAGCCTGCTGGCGCAGACCGTGCCCTACGGCAGCGTGGTCAGTGCCGGCCTGGCAGCCAGTCCGACGCTGGACATGACGGTGATGCCGTTCATCCTGCGCGGTGTCTCGCTGCTGGGCGTGTCCTCGGCCAATGCGCCACGCGGACTGCGTGAGGAAGTGTGGTCGCGGCTGGGGAGTGACTGGAAGCCGCAGCACCTGGACCGCATCTGCACCGCCGAAGTCGGCCTCGATGGCCTTCCTGCCGTGTTCGAACGGATGCTGGCGGGCGGTTCGCTGGGTCGCACCGTGGTGCGGATCGACTGAACGTCGCAGGCAGGCGACGGACGGCAGACGTGGCCCTCCCGCCGGTAATGGGCCCGCACTACACTGCGGGCATTACATGGGGAACAACATGGCACGCATTCTGATCGTCGACGACTCACCGTCGCAGCTGTTGGGGATACAGCGCATCGTCGAGAAGCTCGGGCACCAGATCCTGACCGCCACCGATGGCGCCGCCGGGGTCGAAACCGCCAAGGCCGAGCTGCCCGACCTGGTCCTGATGGACGTGGTGATGCCCAACCTCAACGGCTTCCAGGCCACCCGTACCCTCGCCCGCGACGAGGCGACCCGGCATATCCCGGTGATCCTGGTGACCACCAAGGACCAGGACACCGACCGCATGTGGGGCATGCGCCAGGGCGCCAAGGCCTACATCACCAAGCCGTTCTCGGAGGACGAGCTGTCCGAGGTGCTGGAGCGCGTGTTCGCGGGCCAGGGCTGAGACGCGCGCGGTAGTGCCGGCCGCTGGCCGGCAACCACGCATCACCGTCCAGGGCAATGAAGTTGCCGGCCAGCGGCCGGCACTACCTTCAAATGGTCTCGCCGAACGCCTTGGCCAGATTGCGGTACGCCTTCTTCTGCGCCTCATCGGTCGCAGCCGGGGCCACGATCTCGATCTCGACGATCTGGTCGCCATCCGGGTTGCCCGGCAGGCCGCGCCCGCGCAGGCGCAGCTTGCGACCGGCATCGGAATCGGCCGGAATCTTCAGTTCCACCGCGCCGCCCAGGGTCGGCACGCTGATGCTGGTGCCCAGCGCGGCCTGCCACGGCGTGAGCGGCAGCGTATAGAGGATGTTGCGGCCATCGACCTCGAACTGCGGGTGGGCGGCGTATTCCACTTCCAGCAGCAGGTTGCCGCCATGGTTGCCCTGCCCTGCCAGGCGGATCACCTGGCCCGGGCGGATGCCCTTGGGCACGCGCACGTCCAGCTGCTTGCCGTTGACGGTGATGCGCAGGCTGTCGCCGCTGTAGGCCGCTTCCAGTGGCACCGACAACTTGGCGCGGGTATCGCGGTTGGGCGCATGGCCCTGGCTGCTGAAGCCCGGACCGGCCCCCGCGCCCGCTCCACCGCGCTGGCGCGCGAACAGGCTTTCGAAGAAGTCGCTGAAGCCGCCGTTGGGGCCGCCGCCACCGAACACTTCCTCGAAATTGAAACCACCGGCGCCGCCGTAGTTCGGCGGCACGTTGAACTCCTCGCCCGGGCGATAGCCCTGCGCGCGCAGCTGGTCGTAGGCCGCGCGCTTTTCCGGATCACGCAGCGCCTCGTAGGCCTCGTTGACCGCCTTGAACTTGTCTTCGGCCCCAGCCTCCTTGCTGACGTCCGGGTGGTACTTGCGTGCCAGCCGGCGGTAGGCGGTCTTGATCTCCGCCTCGCCCGCGCTCGGTTCCACCCCCAGGGTGGCGTAGTAATCCTTGAATTCCATCCAGCTACCTCGATTCGCTTCGGCCGCGCCGGTGGCGCCGCCCCGGGTTCATTCTACGCGCCTGCGAGGCTACGCCGCCCCTCGTGCGGCCCCGGTGAGGCCGACTGATCCTGCGCAATGCGGCTGCCATCCCCGTGCGCCACGCTGTGGCTGGAAGCCCCTGCCACAACGCCGGAAGATGGGGCCTGCACACCGGGTTTCCAATGTCTTGACGCCCCTGTCCCATCCGGCCCACTAGCCTCCCCCAGCAAGGAGTTCCCATGACCATCCATGTCGGCGACCGCATTCCGGAAGTGACCCTCAAGCGCATCCGCGAGGGCATTGAAACGCTTGATACGCATTCGTTGTTCGATGCGCGCAAGGTGGTGCTGTTCGCCGTGCCCGGCGCGTTCACCCCGACCTGCTCGGCACGTCACCTTCCCGGCTACGTCGAAAAGTTCGAGGCCTTCCGCCAGCGCGGCATCGACGTCTACTGCATGGCCGTCAACGACCCGTTCGTGATGAAGGCCTGGGCCGCCGACCAGAGCGTGCCCGACGGCCTTCTGATGCTGTCCGACGGCAATGCCGAGCTGACCCGCGCCCTGGGTCTGGAGCTTGATGCGAGCGCGTCGGGCATGGGAATCCGCTCGCGTCGTTTTGCCCTGTACGTCGACGACGGCGTAGTTCGAGAGGCCTGGGTTGAACAGCCCGGCCAGTTCGAAGTGTCTTCGGCCGAGTACGTGCTGGAGCATCTCCCCACCTGATTCCCCACCGCAGAAGGAAACGGCCAGCCATGTCCAGCAAGCCAGCCAAAGCCAGCAAGCCCGCCGCGAACGTTCCTGGCATCAGCGATCGCGCAACCCTGCGCGAGCGCGCCCGGCGCAACCTCGAAGACGGGGCGATCAGAGACAGCTACAGCGCTGACCGCGAGGTGGTGATCAAGCTGCTCAACGACGCACTGGCCACCGAGTACGTCTGCGTTCTGCGCTACTTCCGGCACTACTTCATGGCCAAGGGCATGCTGGCCGACGCGGTCAAGGCTGAGTTCCTCGAGCATGCACAGCAGGAGCAGGCGCATGCCGGCAAGCTGGCCGAGCGCATCGTCCAGCTGGGCGGCGAGCCCGACCTCAATCCGGATACGCTGACCGCGCGTTCGCACGCCGAATACAAGGAAGGCAGCGACCTGCGCGACATGGTGCGCGAGAACCTGGTGGCCGAGCGCATCGCCATCGACAGCTATCGCGAGATGATCAACTTCATCGGTGACCGCGATACCACCACCAAGCGCATCCTTGAAGAGATCCTGGCGCAGGAAGAAGAGCACGCCGACGAGTTCGCCGACCTGCTGGATGGGTGGATCGGGGAATAGCGGCCCCGCATACGCCTTGGCAGATGCCCACCTTGGTGGGCGCATTCATCGCGTGCCAACCAAGGTTGGCACCTACCGCAGCACGTTGAACCTTACCTGTGTCCACGCGCCATCTGCCGCCAGCGCGGTCAAGGTGTGCGCGCCCGGCTCGGCGAACTCGCGCTGCATCAGCTGCGCACCGCGCGTCTGTGCGATCCAGCGTCCATCGAGCAACCAGTCCACCGCCTGCTCGCTGCCCAGCGCGCGCAGCTGCAGGCGTACGCCATGTTCCGAATTCGGCGCGCGCGCCAGCGTGGCGCCATCGTTGAGCCCATCGATGTGCAGCGCAACGCTGGCCTCGCGGCCATCATCACGGCAGTCCGGCGACAGCGCTGGCAGCTGCGAGGCCTCGCGCGTGGCCCTGGGCAGCCACGGTGACAACAACGCCGGCCAACGCGCGATCTCACGCGCGACTTCCTCATGCGGCAAACGGCAATCAGCGGATACACGCAGACCAGTCCGCGCGTCGGCCAGATAGCGCTGCCGCCCCGGTTGCCAGCGCCGCGCCTCGCGCTCGGGGAAGGTCGGTGGTGCCGCGCCCTCCAGCAGATAGGCCGGCATCCGCCGCTGGCACAGTGCCGCCGGCAGCCCTTCGGCACGTTCGCCGGTGGGCCAGCAGACATCCTCCTGGCTGACACTGGCCGGCATTGGTGCGGCCGCAGAATCACCACGCTGGCGCGGCAGGCTGTCCACCACTTCAAACATCAGCGGCAGCGCAGTGACCGCGCCGTACTGGCCCGGTAATGGTGTGCCGTCCGGCCGGCCCACCCATACGCCCACGGTGTAGTGGCGGGTACTACCGATGGCCCACGCATCGCGGTACCCGTAACTGGTGCCGGTCTTCCACGCCACGCGCGGGCGGCCACCGACATCGAACGTACCGACGCTGTACCCCGGGCGCGGGTTCGATTCCAGCATCTCGCGCACTATCCAGCTGGCACCTGGCGAGGCCAGACGCCGCTCGATCATCGGCTCGTCGTCGGTGTAACGCACGCGGCCGGCGATGCCGTTGCGGTTGAGCGCAGCGAACGCACCAACCAGGTCTTCCAACCGCGCGCCGGTGCCGCCCAGGATCAGCGACAGGTTGGGCGAGCTGCCCGGTGGGAAGCGCAGCTGGATGCCGGAGTGCGACAGGCGTGCGGCGAAGCGCGCCGCGCCGACCCGCTGCAGCAGGTCCACCGAGGGCACGTTGAGGGACAGCCGCAGTGCGCTGGAGGCACCAATCGGCCCGTTGAAGGCCATGTCGAAGTTGCCGGGCCGGTAGCTGCCGAAACTCTGCGGCGCATCGACCAGCAGGCTTTCCGAATGGATCAGGCCATCGTCCAGCGCCATCGCATACAGGAACGGCTTGAGCGTGGAACCCGGCGAACGCCAGGCCTGCACCATGTCCACGTGGCCAAGGCGCTGGCGGTCACCGAACGCCAGCGTGCCGACATAGGCGCGTGCCTGCAGGGTCTGGTTGTCGACCACCAGCAGCGCCGCTGAGGTGCGCTCGGGCAGCGTCGAGAAATAGCTGGCCACGCGTTCTTCCAGCGTGCGCTGCAGGCCGATGTCGATGCTGCTCTGGATGCGTGCCTGGCCCGGATGCGCCGAGTGCAGGCGCTGCGCCAGCAGTGCGGCGTGCAGCGGCGGTCGCAGCGAGCGCGCCACCACGTTCTCGATGCGCGCGTCTTCCACTTCGTCCGCCGTCCACACGCCCAGCTCGTTCATGCGTGACAGCACCTTGTCACGCGCCTTCTGCGCCGCTTCCGGATGACGGTCCGGGCGCAGCCGGCTCGGCGCCTGCGGCAGCACCGCCAGCAACGCGGCCTCGGCATGCGACAGCTGCGCCGCCGGCTTGCCCAGGTAGGCCCAGCTGGCCGCTTCCACCCCCTCGATGGTGCCGCCGTAGGGCGCGCGCTCCAGATACAGGGCCAGGATCTGCTGCTTGCTCAGATGCACTTCCAGCTGCACCGCGCGCAGCATCTGCTTGAGCTTGCCCCACGGCGTGCGCGTATGCGGATCGAGGATGCGGGCGACCTGCATGGTCAGGGTCGAGCCACCGGAAACGATGCGGCCGCCGCGCAGCAGCTGGCCGCTGGCACGCAGGATCGCCAGCGGGTTGATGCCCGGATGGCGCCAGAACCAGCGGTCTTCGTAGGTCAGCAACGCCTGCAGGTACAGCGGCGAGACGCTGTTGATCGAAGCCGGGTAGCGCCACACGCCCTCGGCATCGGCAAATGCACGCAGCGGCGTGCCGTCGGCAGCCACCACCAGGGTGCTGGTATCGCGCTGTTTCGGCAGTGGCGGCGGGAAAGCGAAGTCCAGCACCAGCAGCAGCGCCAGCGTGGCGGCCGTACCCCAGCGCAGCCACGGCCACAGCGGCTGCAGCCGGCGGCGCAGGGCCGCCAGCCGGGTCGTCATCGTGTTCGTCATTGCAGCGTGCCGCATTGGAGCTTGCCAGCTGGACGGGCCGCGCCGTCGCGGCCCGTCCGCGCGGTCACGGCTGTACCACCGTGATCGTGGTCGGGTTGCTGCGGCCGACGCCGCGCAGCTGCGGCCGGTACATGTCCTCCACCAGCGGCGGCGGCACCGAGTAGGTACCCGGGGTCACCGCGCGCACCAGGTAGAAGACGTTGGCCTTGCTGCCACGCGAGAGCTTCAGCGCGGCCACGTAGCGGTCGTCGCGGAATTCCTCGTGCTTGGTATCGGCCGCTTCACCCCGGTCGCTGATGGTGATGCCATCGACCACCACGTCGGCCCACTGCTTGGCATCGCCCAGGTTGAAGTTCTCGATCTCCAGGCCGGCCGGCAGCAGGTCGGTCAGCAGTGCATCGGGCATCGTGGTGTCGGCAGTGACGGTGACGCGCACGATCAGGGCTTCGCCTTCCTTCAGCGGCCGCGGCGACCACGGCTTGCCATCGGTGCCGTAGTAGCTGCGCTCGACGCCCAGCACGCTGTTGTCCGGTGCCGGTGCGCTGCGCGGGATGCCAGCCACGTCGATGCTGGCGAACATCGGCGGCTGGCCCTGCGGGGTGAAGCGCACGCCGCTGGCGAGTTCATTTGCACTGAAGTTGCGGCCGAACAGCTTGCGTTCGCCGATGGCTTCGGTGTTGCCACCGATCACCAGTTCACCGGCCACCAGCGCCTTCTGGTTGGCAGCAAGCGCCTTGCCAAGGCGGGCAATCGCTACCTGTTCCTGCGTGCTCAGCCACATCCAGCCGGCATTGCGGCGCGCATCCAGGCCGCGGCCGAGGTCAACCGCACGTGCATCCCAGGCCGGCTTGGCCAGCTTGTTTTCGTGGGTCAGCGCGATCATCAGCGCGTCATCACGGATCGCACTGCCGTAGTCGCCGAAGTACGACGGGCGTTCGCTGCTGGACTTGGCGAAGGCCGCGGCCAGCGCCGCCTGGCCACGCTTGGCATCACCCTGCAGCGACAGCGCCACGCCCAGGTGGACCAGCGACAGGCCGCCGACCGCCTTGCTGCGCTCGTTGTCGTACAGCGTGCGCAGGGTACCCAGCGGCGCACGGTTGACCCTGGCCAGCACGTAGCCCGAATACGCCTGGTTGGCGAACTTCAGCTTCTCGCGGTCGTCCTGGCCATAGAACTGGTTGCCACCGGACAGCAGATCCTCGCTGAGGCGGTTGAGTGCCTTCTGCAGCACGTTGTCGGGCACGGCGAAGCCGGCGTCCTTGGCATCGAGCAGGAACTCGGTGATGTACGGGGTCAGCCACGGGTTCACGTAGCCGTCGTCACCCCACATCGAGAAGTTGCCATTGGCCACCTGCATCGACGCCAGGCGGCCAAACGCACCTTCCATGCGCTCGCGACGGGTCTTGGCATCCAGCCCGTCGGCACCGAGCATCGACGATGTCGCCTGGTCCAGGATCAGCGCGGCGTAGCCCTTGCTGGTGGTCTGCTCGGCACAGCCATACGGGTAGTTCAATGCGCCCTGCAGCGCACTGGCGAACGGGACCGGCGGCAGCGGGCTGACCAGCAGGCGCGCATTCACCGACTCGGCCATCAGGCCATCGGTCAGGCTGTTGTCGAGGCTGACCGCGGCCAACGGATCAAGCGTGCGCACCTGCGAACGCAGCACCTGCGGCCACGCCGCACGCACCGGCAGGTCGTAACGGCGATCGGCCTTGAAGCCGTTGCCGTCCACCCGCACCCGCACCTTGGCCACGCTGTGGCCCTCGCGTGCCGAAAGCGGGAAGCTCAACGTGGTCTTGGCGTCGGCATTCAAATGCACGCTGCGGCTGCCCTCGCCCAGGTTCAGCGGGCCCTCGCTTTCCACCTTCACGTTGAACTGGCCCGGCTTGCCGGTGAAGTTCTGCACATCCAAGGTCACGGTGCTGCGGTCGCCCGGGGCGAGCACGCGCGGCATGCTGGCTTCAGCCAGGATCGGCGCGCGCACCACGGTTTCCACGTCGCGCTTGCCGTACTGGTCATCGCTGTAGACCAGTGCCGACACCCGCAGGGTACCGTTGAAGTCCGGCACCTTCAGGCGGATGCGGGCGATGCCCTTGGCATCGAGCTGCACCGGGCCAGAGAACAGGTCCACGGTCTGCACGCGCGCGGTCGGGCGCTTGGCCTGCGGCAACGCCTGCAGCGCCATGTCGCCACCGAACTTCAGCTTGCCGGCACCGCCGTCAAAGCTCTCGATCACCCGGCTGTAGATGTCGTAGGCATCGATGCCGAGGCGACGCTGGGCGAAGAAGTGCGCACCGGCATCGGGCACCGGGAAGCGGGTGATGTTGAGGATGCCCACGTCCACCGCCGAGACCGTGACGTGCGCCATTTTGCCGGCCAGCTGCGGTGCGCTGACCGTCACCGGCAGGTCCTGTTCCGGTCGCATCTGCTTGGGCGCTGCCAGGCCGACGGCCACGGTGCGCCCCTTGCGGTCCATCGGTACGTGCACCACGCCCACCGCACGGGCCGGGGTGATCTTGCTCGGCGCACTGCCGCCGCGGAACACCAGCGCGGTGATGTAGACGTCGTGGCGCTCCCAGTCAGCGGTGACCGGAATCTTGAAGGTCGAACCCGGCTTGGCGTCGATGTCCTGCACGTACAGCATGCGGTCGGTCTCGACCATCAGGATGCCCTTGCCGGCGTGCGGCGGGGTCACCGTCACCTCTAGCGTGTCGCCTGCCTTGTAGCCGGTCTTGTCCAGGCCCAGCTTGATCTTGTCAGGGCGCGCGTCCAGGCCGCGGTTGTCATCACCCCAGCTCCAGCCGGCGCGGAACGGGTAACGGCTGGTCAGGCCGGTGGACGGGTCGAACACGTCCACCCGGTACTCGCCCCACTCCACCGGGAAATCGAAGGCGACCGCACTGCTGCCGGCATCGACGGTGCGGGTTTCCTTATTCTCGAAACGGCGGGTGAAATCGTAGTCCCAGCGGTTGTCGTTGAAAGTCCAGTGGTAGTCGCGCAGCTCGCGCACCAGGGTGATCTTCAGCCCCTTGGCCGGCTGCGGCGTACCAGCAGCATCCACGCGCATCAATTCGAAGCGCGCGTTGCCGTTGGAATCGGCACCGTCCTCCGGGTTGAACAGCGGGCGTACACCGACCAGGGCGTTGGCCGGCCACATCACCCGCTTCAGGGTACGGGTGACCGTGCGGCCACCGGTTTCATACAGGCTGCCGGACAGCACTACGGCAATCGGCGCCTTGGCCTTGGCTGCCTCTTCCGGCAACACGACGTCCTCACGCAGCTGGCCGTTGCCCGGCAGCGTGGTATCGATCACGTCCTTGGCCTCGCGCGGCAGCTGCAGGGTCGGGTCACCGAAGAAATAGCCCGGCAGGCCTTCCACCGGCTTCTGCTCGGCGGCCACCGCCATGCGCGCGGTGAAGCGGTTGCCATCGGCCGGCGCGCCATACAGATAGGCGCCATTGGCCTGCAGGCGCAGGTCCTCACCCGGCTTCAGCGTCTTCTGCGCGCTGTCCAGGTCCAGCTTCATGCGCTCGGGCAGGAACTCCTCGATGCGCAGGGTCATGCCCTGGATCGCTTCCTTGCTGGCCGGGTCGGTGCGGAACTCGACCTGCCAGCGCCCGGTCGGCGCCTCGGCGGGAATGACCTGCTCGAAGTTGATGTAGCCCTGGTCGCCCGGCTGCAGGCGGGTCTCGCGGAAAGTCTTGCCGTCGGGCTGCTTCAGCCGCAGGAATACCGGCTGCGCCTTGACCGGCTTGCCGTCGTTGTCGCGCAGCAGGGCGGACAGGCGCACGGTCTCGCCCGGGCGGTACAGGTCGCGGCCGGACCAGGCGTAGACGTCGAACCACGCATTGTCACGGCCGGCCACGGCGAATTCGCTCAGATCCAGCGCCGGCTGGTTGAACGGCAGGAAGCTGGTGTCCTTGCCGGTGCTGGCGACCAGCACGTGGGTGGCATCAAGGGTGTAGTTCAACAGCGCGTTGCCATTGCCGTCGGTGCTGCCCTTCAGCACCACCTCGCCCTTGGCATCGAGCACGCGCAGGTCGATGCCCTTCAGCGGCGCGCCGTCCTTGAGGCCGGCGGTATGGACGAACAGCTTGTCCTTGTAGGCGCGGGTATGCAGGCCGATGTCGCTGACCGAGAAGAACGCGGTATCGAACTCGCCTTCGTAGTCACCGGTGCGCTTGAGCAGGGCGAAGTACAGGCCCGGCTCCTGCAGTTCCTTGATGTCCTGGGTCGGCAGGTAGGTCAGCACCCGCTCGTTCTTCTTGCCCCCCAGGATGAAGCGGTTGACGTAGACCGGCTCTGCCAGCTTGTTGATCGGGCTGCGCTCGTAGTCGCTGCTCAGCTCCCAGCTGCCACGGCGGCCGCCGCGCTGGTACTGGCTGAAGAAGGTCGGCAGGTCCTTCTCGCGCACGCGCAGGAACTCGACATCGACCTCCGGCACGTTCACCGAGACCACCGGCAGGCCGCGGCTGTCCTTGGCCGGCAGCACGCTGCCCTGCGAGGCGAAGCCGACCACCGGTTTCAGCTCGCCGCTGAACACCTTCTGTTTCAGCTCCTTGCCCAGGCGGCTGCCATCGGCGGCCAGCAGGTCCGGCGAGACCACCAGGCTGAACTCCTTGCCGGCCTCGACGAACGGGTAGCGCAGGGTCAGGCCGTCATCGGACAGCGTCCAGCTGCTGTCGTCGGTGCCGACCTTCTCTTCGAAGCGCACCAGCTTGTCGAAATCCTGGGTACCGACCAGCGGGCGCGAGAACTCCAGCGCCAGCGACAGGCCGTCATTCTTCTGGTCCGGGTAGGCACGCAGCAGGGTGAATTCCTTCACCTGCTCGGCCTTGGTGGTGATGGCTTCACCGCTGGCCTTGGGCAGCTGCCCGCTGTCATTGCGGCAGCCGGCCAGGCCCAGCAACAGGCCTCCTGCCAGTACCGCCGCCGCCCATCCCCACCGCTTCCGCCGTGCCGGACCGCTCATGTCGTCACTCCTTGATCGAGGCGGCCATTATAGGCAGGCCGCGTCAAGGTGTTGACGCGATTTCGGCAATTGCCCCAAGTGTGGGTAGTGCCGGCCGCTGGCCGGCAACCGGCATGGCAGGTTGGATGGAATTGCCGGCCAGCGGCCGGCACTACCGATCGCCCTAGCCCGGCAGGTACAGGTCCACGTAGTCGGTCACCGGCATTGCCGCCAGCGCCACCGGGTCCAGCGATGCGGCCAGGATGCGCTGCTGCTGGCTGGTCGGGAAGCGGTGGGCCAGGTGCCGGCGGAACTTGTCCATCAGCAGCGGAATGCCTTCCTCGCGACGGCGCGCGTGGCCCAGCGGGTACTCCACCGGTACCTCGGGCAGCTCGGTGCCATCGGTGAAGCGCACGCTCAGGCCGTTGGCGATGCTGCGCTTGTCCGGGTCCAGGTAATCGGCGCTGAGCTGCGGGTCTTCATGGCAGGCCATCTTCGCGCGCAGTGCGTCGATGCGCGGGTCGGCGGCAACGTCGTCCTCGTAATCCTCGGCCGTCAACCGCCCGTGCAGCAGCGCGATGGCGACCATGTACTGCACGCAGTGGTCGCGGTCGGCCGGGTTATGCAGTGGGCCCTGCTTGTCGATGATGCGGATGCAGGCTTCCTGGGTCCGGATCGCGATGTGCGCGATGTCCTCGACCCGCCGCCCCATCGCACGCAACTGCTGGTGCAGCATGACCGCGGCCTCCACTGCGGTCTGGCCGTGGAACTCGGCCGGGTAGCTGATCTTGAACAGCACGTTCTCCATCACATAGCTGCCCAGCGGTCGCCCCAGCGTCAGTGCCTGACCGCGCATGGACACGGCCTCGAAGCCCCAGGTTGGCGCGCTGAGCACGCTGGGATAGCCCATCTCACCACTGGCCGCCATCAAGGCCAGGCGCACGCCACGGCTGGTCGCATCGCCGGCCGCCCAGCTCTTGCGCGAGCCGGTGTTGGGTGCGTGCCGGTAGGTGCGCAGCGCTTGGCCATCGACCCAGGCCAGCGACAGCGCATTGAGCATGCGCTCGCGGTCCAGCCCGAGCAGTTGGGCGACCACGGCAGTGGTGGCCACCTTGACCAGCACCACGTGGTCCAGCCCGACCCGGTTGAAGGAGTTCTGCAGCGCCAGCACGCCCTGGATCTCATGCGCCTTGATCATCGCCAGCAGCACGTCGTGCACGGTCGGCGGCGGACGACGCAGAGCCTGCGCGTTGCGCCCCAGCCAGTCGCAAACAGCCAAGATGCCGCCGAGATTGTCGGAAGGATGGCCCCACTCGGCAGCCAGCCAGGTGTCGTTGAAATCCAGCCAGCGCACCATTGCGCCGAGATTGAAGGCGGCCTGCACCGGGTCCAGCACGTAGTGCGTGCCCGGCACGCGCGCGCCGTTGACCACGCTGATGCCCGGCACCAGTGGACCGAGCAGCTTGCTGCAGGCCGGGAAAGAAAGTGCCTCCAGTCCACACCCAAGCGTATCGAGCAGGCAGTGGTGCGCGGTCTGGAACGCCAGCGGTGAGTCGGTGCGTGCGTCGCGCACGTAATCGACGATGTCCACCAGCAGCGCATCCCACGCTGCACGCTCGTTGGATGGGGTGTGGCTGTCGGACATCTTCGATCTCCTCGTTGCGGTGCACGGTTGCCCGTGCACCATGCCAACCAAGGTTGGCATCTACCAAAGCAATCGATCTCTGCGGCCCGGTAGTCGCCAACCTTGGTTGGCGTTTACCAACGCATCACTCGGCCGGTACCCGCACCTTGCCTTCCATCAGCACGCGGGCGCTGCGGCTCATGATGGCCTTGGTCACCGTCCACTGGCCGTCAACGAGACCGGCCTGCACACCCACGCGCAACGTGCCGGAGGGATGGCCGAACGTCACCGCTTCGCGTTCGCCGCCACCGGCGGCGCGATTGACCAGCGTGCCCGGAATCGCCGCGGCGGTACCGATCGCTACGGCGGCGGTACCCATCATCGCGTGGTGCAGCTTGCCCATCGACAACGCGCGCGCATGCAGGTCGATCGCCGAGGCCGGGATGGCCTTGCCACTGGACGACACATAGTCCTGAGCCGGTGCAACGAACGCCACCTTCGGCGTGTGCTGGCGCGTCGCCGCGTCCTCCAGGTTCTTGATCAGACCCATGCGCAAGGCGCCGTAGGCGCGGATCTTCTCGAAGCGCTCCAGCGCTCCCTTGTCCTCGTTGATCGCCGGTTGCAGCTCGATACCGGTGTAGCCGAGGTCGGCGGCGTTGAGGAAGATGGTCGGGATGCCGGCGGTGATCATGGTCACCTCGAAGCTGCCCACGCCGGGCACGTCCAATGTATCGACCAGATTGCCGGTCGGGAACATCGCGCCCGCATCACCGTCATCGGACGGATCGATGAATTCCAGCTGGATCTCGGCCGCCGGGAAGGTCACGCCATCCAGCTCGAAATCGCCGGTCTCCTGCACTTCGCCATCGCGCATCGGCACGTGGGCGATGATGGTCTTGCCGATGTTGGCCTGCCAGATGCGTACGGTGCACAGGCCATCGCGCGGCACCCGGGCCGGATCGATCAGCCCATGGGCGATCGCAAACGGACCCACCGCGGTGCTGAGGTTGCCGCAATTGCCGCTCCAGTCGACGAAGGCGGTATCGATCGAGACCTGGCCGTACAGGTAGTCCACATCGTGGTCCGGCACCGAAGCGGTGGAGATGATCACGCATTTGCTGGTGCTGGACGTTGCACCGCCCATGCCATCGGTCTGCTTGCCATACGGATCGGGCGAGCCGATCACGCGCATCAGCAGCGCATCGCGTGCGGCGCCCGGCACCTGCGCGGCCTCGGGCAGGTCCTGCAGGCGGAAGAACACGCCCTTGCTGGTGCCACCGCGCATGTAGGTGGCGGGAATACGGAGTTGCGGGAGGAAGGTCATGGATCAGTATCCTGGATGCGACGAACCAATATCGGGGTTGAGCTTCTCGTCTTCGAACAGTGCTTCCATGCCCCGCGAAGCATTCCAGATGCGCACGATGGAAACGTGCGCAGGTAGCTCCACGTAGTAGATCAGGTAGCCGTTGAAGCGACGAACCGGATGAAAACGCAACGGCGCTGGCAGCGAGGGCAACAGACCCGCATGCAGTGCGGAACCAGCACCCGGGTGGGCCTCGATCAGCTTTACAACGGATTCCACCGCATCGATGAAGCCGATTTCCAGCACTTCTCCCCCCTGATCTGCATACCAAGCTGCTGCCTGGTCAAGATCTCGAACCGCTGCAGGGGACCAGTGCGAGGGCTTCACTTGCGGTTCCGTGCACGCTCACGCAGCTTGTCAAAGTGATCCGGCGCCAGAGGCGCCGAATGACCAGAGGCCAGCCCCTCGGCAATCAGCTGCTTGAGCAGCTCTTCAGCCTTGCTGCGCTGACGCTGGCGGATCAGGTCACGCACATAGTCCGAGGTGCTGGAGTAGCCCCCTTCGCGCACTTCTTCGTCCACGAACTGCTTGAGCGGATCGGTCAGCGAAATGTTCATGGTGGCCATGAAACCCTCCTTTGGCAGTTTTTGCCAAGTCAGTGTGCGCCCCGCTCTGGTGTCGGACAAGCCCGCCCCCGGCCTCCGGGGGCGGGCATTCAGCCGGCTATCACGCCACCTTGGCACCTTCCAGGAAGTCCTGAGCGAAGCGCTGCAGCACGCCGCCGGCCTCGTAGATCGCCACTTCCTCGTCGCTGTCCAGGCGGCAGGTGACCGGCACGATCACGTCCTGGCCGTCGCGGCGGTGGATGACCAAGGTCAGCTCGGCACGCGGGGTACGCTCGCCGATCACGTCAAAGGTCTCGGTGCCATCGATCCCCAGGGTCAGCCGGGTGGTGCCCGGCTTGAACTCCAGCGGCAGCACGCCCATGCCGATCAGGTTGGTGCGGTGGATGCGTTCGAAGCCCTCGGCCACGATCGCCTCCACGCCAGCCAGACGCACGCCCTTTGCGGCCCAGTCACGCGAGCTGCCCTGGCCGTAGTCGGCGCCGGCGATGATGATCAGCGGCTGCTTGCGCTCCATGTAGGTCTCGATCGCCTCCCACATGCGCATCACCTTGCCTTCCGGCTCCACGCGCGCCAGCGAACCCTGCTTCACGCTGCCGTCGTCATTGCGCACCATTTCGTTGAACAGCTTCGGATTGGCGAAGGTGGCGCGCTGCGCGGTCAGGTGGTCACCGCGATGCGTGGCGTAGGAATTGAAGTCCTCTTCCGGCAGGCCCATCTTCGCCAGGTATTCGCCGGCGGCACTGGACGCCAGGATCGCGTTGGACGGCGACAGGTGGTCGGTGGTGATGTTGTCCGGCAGCACCGCCAGCGCGCGCATGCCTGCCAGCGTGCGCTCGCCGGCCAGTGCGCCCTCCCAGTATGGAGGACGGCGGATGTAGGTGCTCTGCGGGCGCCAGTCGTACAGCGGGCTGACCGCGGTGCCGTGCTCCACGCGCACGTTGAACATCGGGTTGTAGACCTTGCGGAACTGCTCGGGCTTCACCGAGGCCTTCACCACCGCGTCGATCTCGGCATCGCTGGGCCAGATGTCCTTCAGGCGCACTTCGTTGCCGTCGGCGTCCACGCCCAGCACGTCCTTCTCGATATCGAAGCGGACGGTGCCGGCGATGGCATAGGCGATCACCAGCGGCGGCGAGGCCAGGAAGGCCTGCTTGGCGTACGGATGGATGCGGCCATCGAAGTTGCGGTTACCCGACAGCACGGCCGTGGAATACAGGTCACGGTCGATGATTTCCTGCTGGATCTTCGGATCCAGCGCACCACTCATGCCATTGCAGGTAGTGCACGCGAAGGCGACGATGCCGAAGCCGAGCTGTTCCAGGTCGGGTAGCAGGCCGGATTCTTCCAGGTACAGCTGGACGGCCTTGGAACCCGGCGCCAGCGACGACTTGACCCACGGCTTGCGCTGCAGGCCACGCGCGTTGGCGTTGCGCGCCAGCAGTGCGGCGGCGATCACGTTGCGCGGATTGGAGGTGTTGGTGCAGCTGGTGATGGCCGCGATGATCACCGCGCCATCGGGCATCAGGCCCTGCGCCTGCTCGGCCTTGCCCGCTTCCAGCTTGGCCTCGTCGGCGATGCCGCGCTCGGCCAGCTCGGCAGTGGCCACGCGCTTGTGCGGGTTGGACGGGCCAGCCATGTTGCGCACCACGCTGGACAGGTCGAAGCGCAGCACGCGCTCGTACTGCGCGGTCGCCAGATCGTCGGCCCACAGACCGGTGGTGCGTGCGTAGTTTTCGACCAGCGCTACCTGCGACTCCTCGCGCCCGGTCAGGCGCAGGTAATCGGTGGTCTGTGCGTCGATGTAGAACATCGCGGCGGTGGCCCCGTATTCGGGGCACATGTTGGAGATGGTGGCACGGTCACCGATGGTCAGTGCCGCGGCACCCTCGCCGAAGAATTCAAGCCACGCGCCGACCACGCGTTCCTTGCGCAGGAACTCGGTCAGCGCCAGCACCACGTCGGTGGCGGTGATGCCCGGCTGCGGGCGGCCAGTCAGTTCGACACCGACGGTGTCGGGCAGGCGCATCCACGACGCGCGGCCCAGCATCACGTTCTCCGCTTCCAGACCACCCACACCAATGGCGATCACACCCAGCGCATCCACGTGCGGGGTGTGGCTGTCGGTGCCCACGCAGGTATCCGGGAAGGCCACGCCGTCCTGCACGTAGATCACCGGAGACATCTTCTCCAGGTTGATCTGGTGCATGATGCCGTTGCCCGGCGGAATCACATCCACGTTCTGGAATGCCTGCTTGGTCCAGTCGATGAAGTGGAAACGGTCTTCATTGCGACGATCTTCGATCGCGCGGTTCTTCTCGAACGCCTGCGGATCGAAACCACCGCACTCCACCGCCAGCGAGTGATCGACGATCAGCTGCACCGGCACAACCGGGTTGACCTTGGCCGGGTCGCCACCCTTGTCGGCGATCGCATCACGCAGGCCGGCCAGGTCGACCAGCGCGGTCTGGCCGAGGATGTCGTGGCAGACCACGCGCGCCGGGAACCACGGGAAATCGAGGTCGCGACGGCGCTCGATCAGCTGCTTCAGCGAATCGCCGAGCGTGGCCGGATCGCAGCGACGCACCAGGTTCTCGGCCAGCACGCGCGAGGTGTACGGCAGGGTGGCGTAGGCGCCGGGCTGGATCGCATCGACAGCGGCACGCGCGTCGAAATAATCCAGCGCGCTGCCGGGGAGGTTCTTGCGGTAATCGGTATTCATGGGCTGGCGGAGTACTTGGGGCGGGCCGGGTGCCGGCGGTGCGGCGGCGAAAGCACCCGGCCGGCACGCGGCCGGCCGGATGGGTACGGCAGGTGGATCAGACGCGCTTGTCGATGGCGACGAAGTCGCGGTCTTCCGGACCGATGTAGTTGGCGCTCGGGCGGATGATCTTGCCGTCGATACGCTGCTCGACGATGTGCGCGCTCCAGCCGGCGGTGCGGGCGATCACGAACAGGGGAGTGAACATCGCGGTCGGCACGCCCATCATGTGGTAGCTGACAGCGCTGAACCAGTCCAGGTTCGGGAACATCTTCTTGATGTCCCACATCACCGATTCCAGGCGCTCGGCGATGTTGTACATCTTCATGCTCGACTGCTCTTCGGACAGCTCGCGGGCCACGTCCTTGATCACCTTGTTGCGCGGATCAGAGACGGTGTAGACCGGGTGGCCGAAACCGATCACCACTTCCTTGCGCTCGACGCGGGCCTTGATGTCTTCCTCGGCCTCATCGGGACTGTCGTAGCGCTTCTGCACTTCGAACGCCACTTCGTTGGCGCCGCCGTGCTTCGGACCGCGCAGCGCGCCGATGCCACCGCAGATCGCGCTGTACATGTCGCTGCCGGTGCCGGCGATGACGCGGCAGGTGAACGTCGAGGCGTTGAACTCGTGCTCCGCGTACAGGATCAGCGAGGTGTGCATCGCCTTCACCCACGATTCCTGCGGCTTCTCGCCGTGCAGCAGGTGCAGGAAGTGGCCGCCGATCGAGTCATCGTCGGTTTCCACGTCGATGGCACGGCCGTTGTGGCTCCAGTGGTACCAGTACAGCAGCATCGAACCGAGGCAGGCCATCAGCTTGTCGGCGATGTCACGCGCGCCCGGATGGTTGTGGTCGTCCTTCTCCGGCGCCACGCAGCCGAGCACGGACACGCCGGTACGCATCACGTCCATCGGGTGTGCCGACGGCGGAAGCTCTTCCAGCGCCGCCTTCACCGCAGCAGGAATGCCACGCAGCGACTTCAGTTTGGCCTTGTACGAAACCAGCTCGGCGCGGGTCGGCAGCTTGCCGTGCACCAGCAGGTAGGCGATTTCCTCGAACTCGCTGGTGTTGGCCAGGTCCAGGATGTCGTAGCCGCGGTAGTGCAGGTCGTTGCCGCTGCGGCCCACGCTGCACAGCGCGGTGTTGCCGGCGGCGGTGCCGGACAGGGCGACGGACTTCTTCGGCTTGAAGGTCGGGGTTGCGGTCGTATCGTTCATGTTTCCCTCCGAAAACTTGATGGTGCAGGGTACTGCTTATTTCTTGGCGGCGAACAGTGCATCGAGCTGCTGCTCGAAGGCGTGGTAGCCGATGCGGTCGTAGAGTTCTTCGCGGGTCTGCATGGTCTCCACCACATTGCGCTGGTGGCCATCGCGGCGCACCGCCTGGTAGACGTTCTCGGCGGCCTTGTTGGCGGCGCGGAAGGCCGACAGCGGGAACAGCTGGATCGCAACGCCGGCAGAAGCCAGTTCATCGCGGCTGAACAGCGGGGTGGCGCCGAACTCGGTGATGTTGGCCAGCACCGGCACCTTCACCGCGTCGACGAAGCGGCGATAGGTGTCCAGGTCGTAGGCCGCCTCGGCGAAGATGCCGTCGGCACCGGCCTCGACACAGGCGATGGCGCGCTCGATGGCCTTGTCCACGCCGTCCACCTGGATGGCGTCGGTACGCGCGATCAGGAAGAAGTCCGGATCGGTCTTGGCATCGGCAGCCGCCTTCACGCGGTCGACCATTTCACCCTGCGAGACGATTTCCTTGCCCGGGCGGTGACCGCAGCGCTTGGCGCCGACCTGGTCTTCGATGTGGCAGGCGGCCGCGCCGGCCTTGATCAGCGACTTCACGGTGCGCGCGATGTTGAACGCGCTCGGGCCGAAGCCGGTGTCGATGTCGACCATCAACGGCAGGTCGCAGACATCGGTGATGCGGCGCACGTCCACCAGCACGTCTTCCAGGGTGTTGATGCCCAGGTCCGGCAGGCCCAGCGAGCCCGCGGCAACACCGCCGCCGGACAGGTAGATGGCGCGGAAGCCGGCGCGCTTGGCCAGCAGGGCGTGGTTGGCGTTGATCGCGCCGATCACCTGCAGCGGCGATTCGGCAGCCAGCGCCTCACGGAAGCGGGCACCGGCGGAGAAAGGAGTGGAAGCGGTCATGCGGCAATCCAGGTTGAAGTACGGGAAAGAGAGCGCAAGCACCATGCCAAGCTGCAAGCCGTTGATTTCACGGGAATGACGCCCATGCAACAGCGAAACATATGAAACATTGAAACAGATGTATCATGAAACATCCCGTCCAACGCGCGCCGCCATGTACCTGCCCCGCTCGCCCCTGCGCCACGCCGATGCCGACCCCAGTCGGCCGGTGATCTGGACCGTCAGCGTCTCGCGGCTGACCGGTCTTCTCGGCGACGTCATTCCCGAGTTCGATCGCCGCGCGCGTATCGAGCAGATCAACCTCGGCTTCGAGGAAGCGGTGGACGTGATCGGCCAGCGCCTGCGCCGCGAGCACTGCGACGTGGTCATCGCCGGCGGCTCCAACGCGGCCTGGCTGCGCAGCCGGCTGGAGCTGCCGCTGGTGCCGATCCAGGCCAACGGCTTCGACCTGATGGAAGCCTTGGCGCGCGCACGGCGGATCGCCGGCCGTATCGGCCTGGTCACCCACGCCAGCGACGTGCCGGTGTTCAGCAACTTCCAGCAGAGCTTCGGCCTGGACATCGAGCATCGCCGCTTCGTCACCCGCGAGGACGCCCGCGACTGCATCGCCGACCTGCGCGCCAACGGCATCGAGGTGATCGTCGGCACCGGCATGGCCATCGACCACGCCGAACAGGCCGGACTGCCCGGCGTGCTGCTGTACTCGGCAGATTCGGTACGGCAAGCGTTCGAGCACGCGTTGGAACTGACCCAGACCCTGGCCCGCTCCGGCGGCAGCCGGCCCGCGCCGCGCCGCCGTGCCGCACCGCGCAGCGATGCCCACGACCTGCTCGGCGACAGCGAGGCCATGGCACAGGTGCGCGCACAGATCGCGCTGTACGCCCCGCATGACAGCACCGTACTGGTCACCGGCGAAACCGGCACCGGCAAGGAACTGGTGGCGCGCCAGCTGCACGCCGCCAGCGGACGCCGTGGCCGCTTCGTCGCACTGAACTGTGGCGCGATCAGCGAATCGCTGCTGGAAGCGGAGCTGTTCGGCTACAGCGATGGCGCCTTCACCGGCGCACGCCGTGGCGGCCGCGTCGGCCTGGTCGAGGCCGCTGACGGCGGCACCCTGTTCCTGGATGAAATCGGCGAACTGCCGCTGCCACTGCAGACCCGCCTGCTGCGGGTGCTGGAAGAACGCGAGGTACTGCGTGTCGGTGCCACCGAGCCGACCCCGGTGGACCTTCGCGTGGTGGCCGCGACCCTGCAGTCGCTCGAGCAGCGCGTGGCGGCCGGCAGCTTCCGCCGCGACCTGTATTACCGCCTGGCCGCGCTGCGCATCGCCCTGCCCGCACTGCGTGCCCGGCGCGGTGACATCCCGCTGCTGGCGCAGCATTTCTTCCGCCAGCTGCGTGGTATCGACGCGCCACTGGATGCGGAGGCACTGGCGGTGCTGACCACCGCCGAGTGGCCAGGAAACGTGCGCGAATTGCGCAATCTGGTGGATCGGCTGCGCATCCATTGGCAACCCGGTGAAGGGCTGATTGATGCCGCGCGACTGCTGCAGCTGGCACCCGAGCTGGTGAATGAGGGCGCCGCTGCGCTACCGGTGGAAAGCAACGGCAAGCGGCCGCCGCGTGCGCAGTTGGAAACGCTGTTGCAGGAACACCGCAATGACCGCGAGGGGATGGCGCAGGCGCTGGGCGTCTCACGCACCACACTCTGGCGCTGGCTGCGCGCGGCGGGATTGTAACCACTCGTTGCCTGGTGGGTGCGAACCTTGGTTCGCACCGCTCTTCCGTCAAGCATCTCATCCACGCATGGCGTGGATCTACCGGCAAACACCAAATGCTACAGATGCGTTCTGGCTGCGCGCGGACGAGGAGCGCTCAGCGTGCCCAACGCGCTTCGATCGCGAACCGTCCACTCCCCACTGCGGCAATCCACAACAGCAACACACCCAGCGGCACTTCGCTCAGGTAGAAGAACCAGCTCAACCAATCCGGCACGCTCAGTCCCGCAGGAATGCGCGCGATGCCATCGGTAAGCGCCGCCACCGCACAGATCCCCGCCAGCAGCAGGGCCGAAGGCCGGCTGAGCAGGCCCAGCACCAGCAGGCCGCCCGCAATCCATTCAATGCCGCCGAGCACCGGCGCACTGAACACCGGGAACGGGATCCCCGCATCGACCAGCGTATGCACCATGCGTTCGCGGCCCGCATCGGTGAACACCTTGTTCCAGCCGGACACGCAGAACATCACCCCGGCGACGATGCGGGCGATCAACAGCAGGAACGCTTCCACGCCGTGACGCGGCGGCGGCACCGCAAACAGGCAACGCCAGGAGGGCATGGCAACTCCGGAAGTCGAGATCATCCATCGGAGTGTGCCGGTTATGGGCCTGCTCGCAGATGAAGCAAGCCGGTCCATTTGCGACAGTCTGCTCTTGTGGAGTCGAGCCCTGCTCGACTGCCTCATGCGTCGGAGCAGCAGCCGAGCATGGCACGGCTCTACAACCGCCGTGCGTCGGCCAGCAGAAGCTCGATTTCCTCCACCTGCACCACCGGCACCTGCCACGGATGATGCGGCACGATGCCCTGTTCGAAGATGCGCTGCAGCCGCTGCGGATCGCGCGGCAAGCAGAATTCCAGGCGTACGCTGTCGACCACTTCGGTGCGCCCCGCCTCACCCTGTACGGGCGACGCACCCACGCGCGGGCGGAACTGTTCAAAGCCCGGCGCCGACCACCACATGCCGTGCTCGTAGTCGCCGGCCGCCAGCGCATCCACCGCCAGGATGCCCTGCTTCACAGCACCCAGTGCTGCCGACGGCACGAACACCACCACGCGGTACAGCGGCAGGCGTTGCATCGGGCAGCCTTACGGGTACAGCAGGCGCTTGCTCCAGCGCCCTTCGGCGCCGGCTTCATAGCACCAGCGTTCGTGCAGGCGGAACTGCGCGCCGTACCAGAACTCGATGCGGTCAGGCACCACGCGCAGGCCACTCCAGCCCTCCGGGCGCGGCACATCCTTGCCCTCGAAGCGGGCTTCGACCTCGGCCACGCGCGCATCGAATTCCTCGCGCGTTGCCAGCGTCTTCGACTGCTGCGAGGCCCACGCGCCGATCTGGCTCATGCGCGGGCGGCTGGCGAAATAGGCATCGGCTTCGGCATCGGCAACCTGCTCGACACGGCCTTCAATGCGCACCTGGATACCGGCCTCGCGCAGGCTGCGCCACAGGAACAACAGCGCGGCCTGCGGATTGGCCTGCAGTTCCTGGCCCTTGTGGCTGTCCATGTGGGTGTAGAACACGAAACCACGCTCGTCGAACGCCTTCAGCAGCACGGTACGTGCCGAGGGACGGCCGTGCGTATCGGCAGTGGCCACGGTCATCGCGTTCGGCTCGACCTCGCGGCTCTGTTTGGCTTCTTCGAACAGGCCGGCAAACGTGGACAGGGCTTCGGCGTACAGGTCGCTCATGATTGCGTTCTTCTCACACGGATTGGGCTATTGTGGCTGCATGGCCGCTGCTGCGTATATGCCCCAGGTGAAAGGATTCCCCGAAACATTGGCCGAACAGGTGCTGGACGATGCACTGGGCAACGCTGCAGCGGTTCCAGTATTGGCGATCAGCGGCCTGCAGGGGAGCGGCAAATCGACGCTGGCCGCGCAGGTGGTGGCGCGCGCCCAGTCGCGCGGCCTGAACGCCGCCACGCTGTCCATCGATGATGTCTACCTGACCCGCGCACAGCGGCAGCGTCTGGCCCGCCAGGTGCACCCGCTGCTGATCACCCGAGGCCCGCCGGGCACCCATGACCTGCCGTTGGCCCATGCAGTGCTGGACGCCGTGGCCACACGCCAGCCCTTCGCGATGCCTCGCTTCGACAAGCTGGCCGATGAACGCCTGCCCGAAGCGCACTGGCCGCAGCTGCAACGACCGCTGGACCTGCTGGTCTTCGAAGGCTGGTTCCTGGGCACCCCCGCGAAGGATGACGACGCGCTGGACAGCCCGTTGAACGCACTGGAGCGCGAAGCCGACGCCGATGGTCGCTGGCGGCGCTGGTGCAACCAGGCGCTGGCCCGCGACTACCCGGCGCTGTGGCAGCGCTGCGACCGCCTGTGGTTCCTGCAGCCGCCGGATTTCTCGGTGGTACCGCGCTGGCGCTGGCAGCAGGAGCAGAACCTGCAGGCCGCGCAGCCGGGCCGGCACGGCATGAGCCGGCCACAGCTGGAGCGCTTCGTGCAGTACTACGAGCGGGTCAGCCGCCAGGCGCTGCATGCCCTGCCCGCCATGGCCGACCACGTAGTGGTGCTGGACGGCCAGCGACAGGTGCAGGACGTGCGCTGAGCGCGCCTATTCCACCAGGAAGGTCACCCGCAGGTTGACCCGCCATTCGGTTATTTCGCCGCTGCCATTGGTCACCACCTTGGTCTCGTTCACCCAGGCGCCCTGGATGCCCTTGACCGTCTCGGAGACCTTCTTCAGACCGCTGCGCACGGCGTCCTCCACGCTTTTCGGCGAGGAGGCGGTGATTTCGATGACCTTGGCGACCGTCATGGCCTGTACTCCGGCTGGCGCGGGAGACCCCGCAGGAACGCCTACCCTGACGTGAAGAACGTAAAGGCCAGGGCACGGAGGTGTTAGCATCACAGGGCATGAATCCTGCTCCGAACCTGATCCTGATCGGCCCGATGGGCGCCGGCAAAACCTGCATCGGCCGCCGCCTGGCCGAGCGCTTCACGCTGGACTTCGTCGATGTCGACCAGGCCATCGTCGATGCCGCCGGCGCCAGCATCCCGACCATTTTCGAGCACTCCGGCGAAGCCGGCTTCCGCAGCCATGAACGCGAGGCGCTTGCCCGCGTGCTGGAAGGTCGCGGCCAGCTGGTCTCCACCGGTGGCGGCGCGGTGCTGGAACCTGGCAACCGCGCGTTGATCGCCCAGCGCGGCTTCGTGGTCTACCTGCGGGTCAGCGTGACCGCGCAGCTGGAACGCCTGGCCCGCGACAAAGGCAGGCCGCTGCTGCAGCGCCCGGATCGTGAGCAGGTGCTGCACGATCTGGCCGCGCACCGCGACCCGCTGTACCGCGAACTGGCCGACATCACCCTTGATACCGACCCGTACACCGCTGCCGACGCGACCGCCCACCTGGTGGTCAAGCTGGCCACGCAATGGCAGCGCCAGGACCTGACCCCATGACTTCCCCCGCCCTGCTGCAGGTCGCCGTCGGCGGCGACCGCCCTTACTCCATCACCATCGGCGCCGGTGCGCAGGCCGACGGCACCGCGCTGGCCTCGCATGTGCGTGGCCGCCACGTGCTTTTGCTCAGCGACAGCGAAGTGGCCCCGCGCTATCTGGATGCCGTGAAGCAGACCCTTCTGACCGCACGCCCCGACCTGATCGTCGGCGAGCATGTGCTGGCCGCGGGCGAAGCCTCCAAGACGCTGGCTGAATTCGGCAGTGCGATCGAAGCGCTGGCCGCGCTTGGCGCCACCCGCGACGCCTGCGTGTTCGCCCTCGGCGGCGGCGTGGTCGGTGATCTCGCCGGCTTCGCCGCGGCCTGCTGGATGCGCGGCGTGGACTGCGTGCAGCTGCCGACCACCCTGTTGGCGATGGTCGATTCGTCGGTGGGCGGCAAGACTGCGGTCGACATCCCGGCCGGCAAGAACCTGGTCGGCGCGTTCCATCCGCCGCGCGCGGTGATCGCCGATACCCGTGTGCTGGCCACCCTGCCGCCGCGCGAGCTGCGTGCCGGCCTGGCCGAAGTGGTGAAGTACGGCGCGCTGGGTGATGCCGTGTTCTTCGAATGGCTGCAGCAGCATGCCGATGCGCTGCTGGCCGGCGACGATGCGGTACTGGCCGAAGCCATCGCGCGAAGCTGCCGGCACAAGGCCGCCATCGTCGAGCGTGATCCGTTCGAGAAGGGCGAGCGCGCCCTGCTCAACCTCGGCCATACCTTCGGCCATGCCATCGAGACCGAGCAGGGCTACTCGGCCCCGGGCCGCGATGCACTGAACCACGGCGAGGCGGTGGCGGTGGGCATGGTGCTGGCCGCGAAGCTGTCCACCGATCTGGGCCTGGCCGACGATGCCGATCGCGCACGCCTGCAGGCGCTGCTGGAACGGCTCGGCCTGCCGGTGTCGATCCCGGCCGGGCTGGACCCGCAGGCCCTGCTCGGCCGCATGCGGCTGGACAAGAAGAATGTGGCCGGCCGTCTGCGCCTGGTGCTGTGGCGCGGCATGGGCCGCGCCGAAGTGGTGCCGGACGTAGATGAGGCGGCGGTGCTGAAGGTCCTGTCGGCCCGGTAGTGCCGGCCGCTGGCCGGCAACGTCAGCAACGAGGAAGCCCGCCAGCCGCCGGCACGACCGCGTTGCGGCCGGGGTCACCCTGGCCCCGCTACAATCGGCCCATGCACGTCTACCTGCAACATCCCGATGCCGGTGCGCAGGCACCGCGCTTCCTGCGCCTGAGCCTGCAGCCGGACCTGTTCGGCGGCTGGGAGCTGCTGCGCGAGAGCGGCCGCGTCGGCAACCGCTCGCAGCTGCGGCGCGAGCTGTTCCTGCAGGCTGACGAAGCCCGTCATGCCTTCGAGAAGGCCCGCGATGCCGAACTGCATCGCGGCTTCCAGATCCTCTCGCACGGCGACTGACGCCGCTGCCAACTTTCGTCCAAGGAATGCCCATCGTGACCAGCCCTCTCCGCAACGATCGCCTGCTGCGCGCCCTGCGCCGCGAACCGGTGGACTGCACCCCCGTCTGGCTGATGCGCCAGGCCGGCCGCTACCTGCCGGAGTACCGCGCAACCCGGGCCAAGGCCGGCAGCTTCCTGGCCATGGCCAAGAACCCGGAGATCGCCTGCGAAGTCACGCTGCAGCCGCTGCGCCGATTCCCGTTGGACGCAGCCATCCTGTTCTCGGACATCCTCACCATTCCCGATGCGATGGGCCTGGAGCTGTACTTCGTTGAAGGCGAAGGCCCGAAGTTCCGCCATCCGGTGCGTGACGAAGCGGCCATCGCCCGGCTGGCGGTACCGGACATGGAGCAGGACCTGGGCTATGTGATGGACGCAGTGCGCCTGATCCGTCGGGAGCTGGACGGCCAGGTACCGTTGATCGGCTTCTCCGGCAGCCCCTGGACACTGGCCTGCTACATGGTGGAAGGCGGCGGCAGCAAGGATTTCGCGCGCATCAAGGCAATGGCGCTGAACCATCCGCAGGCCCTGCACCGCCTGCTGGAGGTCACCACCGACGCGGTGATTGCGTACCTGGGCGCGCAGCGCGCGGCCGGTGCGCAGGCGCTGCAGGTGTTCGACACCTGGGGCGGCGTGCTGTCGCCGGCCATGTACCGCGAGTTCTCGCTGCGCTACCTGCAGCGCATCGCCGAGGGCCTGGAGCGCGGCGAAGGCAGCGAGCGCACGCCGCTGATCCTGTTCGGCAAGGGTACCGGCCTGCACCTGGAAGCGCTGTCGCAGACCGGCGCCGATGCACTGGGCCTGGACTGGACGCTGGACCTGGACGAGGCGATGCGCCGCACCGGTGGCCGCGTCGCGCTGCAGGGCAACCTCGACCCGACCACGCTGTACGCCTCGCCGGATGCGATCGCCGCAGCCGCAGCGCGGGTGCTCGGCACCTACGCCGCCGGCAACGGCGGTTCGCGCGAGGGCCATGTGTTCAACCTCGGCCACGGCATGTCGCCGGACATGGACCCGGCCCACGTGCAGGTGCTGGTCGACGCGGTGCACGCGCACAGCCAGCGCTGAGCATTCGGCATACGGTTGCGGCGCGATGTTGATCGCGCCGTGACCCACAGTGCGCGATCATGGCATCCCCCACGCTGCACCGGCCGCACCCCATGTCCACATCGCCATCGACCTACAACCGCCAGCGCCCCCTGCTGTGGCTGGTGTCCTTGGCGATCTTCATGCAGATGCTGGACTCGACCATCGTCAACACGGCATTGCCGGCGATGGCGGCCAGCCTGGGCGAAAGCCCGCTGCAGATGCAGTCGGTGGTGTTCAGCTACGCGCTGGCGGTGGCCACCTTCATTCCCGCCTCGGGCTGGATCGCTGACCGCTACGGCACCCGTCGCACCTTCCTGGTGGCGATCATTCTGTTCACCCTCGGCTCGCTGGCCTGCGCGCTGGCCCAGCACCTGCACCAGCTGGTCGGTGCGCGCGTGCTGCAGGGCATCGGCGGCGCAATGCTGCTGCCGGTCGGCCGGCTGGCAGTGATGCGATCAGTGCCGCGCGAGGATTTCCTGCGCGCGATGAGCTTCATCGCCATCCCGGCCCTGGTCGGCCCGCTGATCGGCCCCACGCTGGGCGGCTGGCTGGTGGAGATCGCCTCGTGGCACTGGGTGTTCCTGATCAACCTGCCGATCGGCGTGATCGGATTCATCGCCGCGATGAAGATCATGCCCGACCACTACGCCAGCCATCGCACCCGTTTCGACCTGCGTGGCTACATCATGCTGGCCTTCGCGATGGTGGTGCTGTCACTGGCACTGGACGGCATCTCCGGACTGGGCACGCCACACGCGTTGGTGATGCTGATGACCGTTGCAGGGCTGGCGGCGCTGGTGGGTTACTGGCTGCACGCTGCCAATTCGACGGCGCCGTTGTTCTCGCTGGCGCTGTTCCGCGTACCCAGCTACCGCATCGGCATTCTCGGCAATCTTTTCTCGCGCATCGGCAGCAGCGCCATGCCGATGCTGATCCCGTTGCTGCTGCAGGTCGGCCTGGGCCTGGGCCCGATGAACGCCGGCCTGATGATGGTGCCGGTGGCAGCCGCCGGCATGGTCTCAAAGAAACTGGCGGTGAAGCTGGTGGAGCGCTACGGCTACCGCCGCGTGCTGATGGTCAACACCGTGCTGGTGGGCCTGGCGATGGCCAGCTTCATCCTGATGACACCCGGCCAGCACCTGGCCTGGCGCCTGTTGCAGCTTGCGTTCTTCGGCGCGGTCAATTCGCTGCAGTTCACCGTGATGAACACCGTGACCCTGCGCGATCTGGACCGTGAGTTCGCCAGTTCCGGCAACAGCCTGCTGTCGATGGTGATGATGCTCGCCGCCGGCTTTGGTGCTGCTGCGGCCGGCAGCCTGCTGGCCGCGTTCGGCAACCACCTGGACAGCAACAGCGCCACCGCCGCGCTGCATGCCACGTTCCTGTGCGTGGGCGCGATCACCCTGACCTCGACGATGATCTTCTGGCAGCTGCCCGATACCAAGCCGGAGCCACGGCAGGTCGAACACGTTGCGGAGTGAGGGTGCTTCGGCAGGGCCTGCGGCCCTGCACCTGCAGAGGCTTCAAGCCAAGGCAACAGCCGAAGCAAAAGCTGGCGTCCTGAGGGATGGCGGGGTGGATCCGGTTGCGGGAGACGCCGTAAACCCATCCCTGGGGGCTTGGCCGCGGCATCCATGCCGCGGACACTCCCGCAACCGGACCCACCCCGCCTTCGACAGAATTCTGCGATCTGCAGTAGCAACTGTCTTGTCAGGGGCAGCCGAGGGCCACCTCGGCGTCTCGCTTACGGGCGTTGAGGATCACCAGCATTTTGCGCATGACCGCCACGAGCGCCACCTTGCTCGCTTTGCCCTTGGCCTTCAGGCCAGC
>NZ_JCAFRY010000024.1:0-52074 GCF_059368675.1 Stenotrophomonas sp. YJH_SMC_120 | reverse complement strand
TCCGGGGCCCGGCCCAGCCGCTGGCGGCTGTGCGTTCGGGCGCTTGCGAAGCAGTGCTTCGCAAGCAAAGCGCCCTCACCCATGTAAGCTCGGTCGCCGCATCCATGCGGCTCACGCCCCCGCAACCGGACCCACCCCGCTTCGACAGGTTTCCGCGACCTGTCGGGACAGCATTCTTCTCTGATGGGTGTCGACCTTGGTCGACACGGTAGATCTGATTCCAGTTTGATTATCGATATCTGACAGATGTGTCGACCAAGGTCGACACCTACCAACAGCCGCCGGAATCTGTCAGAGGTGGGGCGGTGTCGGAGTGCGGGGTGTCAGCCGCATGGATGCGGCTGCCAAGCCTACACGGACGTACTTGCGGCGTCCCCGCACTCCGACACCGCCCCGCCCAACCACGGAATGCACGCTGTTGCTGTTGCCGGCCAGCGGCCGGCACTACCGCGGGTGCAGGGCTGCAAGCCCTGCACACAAAAAACCCCGCTTGCGCGGGGTTCTCTGTGTGCTGCGTGCAGCAGGCGCTTACGGGCGACGGGCCAGGGCCTCGACGTCCTTCGCCTTCGGCAGCAGGTCCTGCTTGCTGACGCGCAGGAAGCCGATCGTCAGCATCGGCACCGCCACCAGGATCGAAGACAGCACCACGATCACCGCACCGATCATGTGCGTCTCGGCCAGGCCTTCCATCGAGCTGCCGCCGTACATGTACAGGGCCAGCGCCGACAGGAAGAACATCACCGCGGTGATCACCGTACGCGACAGCGTCTGGTTGATCGAACGGTTCAGCACCTCCATCGAGTCCACGCGCAGGCTACGGAAGTTCTCGCGGACGCGGTCGAAGACCACGATGATGTCGTTGATCGCAAAGCCCATCACCGACAGCAGGCCGGCCAGCACGGTCAGGTCGAACTCACGACCCAGCAGGGACACGTATGCGACCGTCACGATCAGGTCGAACATCGCCACGATGCTGGCGGTGACCGCGAACTTCCACTCGAAGCGCACCGCGATGTAGATCAGGAAGCCGGCCAGCATGAAGATGGTCGCATACAGGCCATTCATCGCCAGGTCCTTGCCGATCTGCGGGCCGACGAACTCGTTGCGCAGCACGGTGGCCTGGTTGTCGGCAGAAGACAGCGCCTTCACCACGGCGGCAGCGGTGGCCTTGTCCTCGGCGGCGGCGTCACCGGTACCCGGCGCATGCTCACCGTGCGGGGCCAGGCGGATCAGCAGGTCGGTGTTGCCACCGACGCTCTGGACCTGGGCGCCTTCGAAGCCACTCTGCTCGAGCTTGTTGCGGACCTGCTCGACGTCCACCGGCTTGTCGAAGCGGGCTTCGATCAGGGTGCCGCCGGTGAAGTCCAGCGCGTAGTTGAAGCCCTTGATGCCGATGATGGCGACCGAGGCCAGGAACACCACGATGGTGACTGCCATGGCGACATGGCGCCAGCGCATGAAGTCGATCTTGGTGTCGTTCGGGAGGATGTGCAGCGGAAACAGTTTCATTGTGCGTGTCGTCCCGTCAGATGGCCACGTTCTGGAGCTTCTTGCGACGGCCGTAGATCAGCGTCGCCAGCGCACGCGACACGGTGATCGCGGTGAACATGGAGGCGAAAATACCGATGATCATGGTCAGTGCGAAGCCCTTCAGCGGACCGGTACCGAATGCGAACAGCGCCACACCGACGATCAGGCCGGTCAGGTTGGCGTCGAGGATGGTGCCCGAGGCACGCTCGTAACCGGTCACGATCGCGGTCTTGCCCGGCACACCGGCACGCAGCTCTTCACGGATACGCTCGTTGATCAGCACGTTGGCGTCCACCGACAGGCCCACCGACAACGCCAGGCCGGCGAAGCCCGGCAGGGTCATGGTCGCGCCAAACAGCGACATCACCGCCACCACGATCAGCAGGTTGAACAGCATCGCTGCCGAGGTGATCACGCCGAACATGCGGTAGTACACGCTGAAGAACACCAGGGTGAACAGGAACGCGAACACCACTGCGCGCATGCCGTTCTTGACGTTCTCGGCGCCGAGGCTCGGGCCGACCACACGCTCTTCGACGAAGTCCATCGGCGCGGCCAGCGAGCCGGACTTCAGCAGCTTGGCCAGATCGTCGGCTTCCTTCTTCTGCAGGCCGGTGGTCTGGAAGTTCTTGCCGAACACGCCGTTGATGTTGGCCACCGAGATCACTTCCTCGTTGACCTTGAAGCCACGCACTTCCTGGCCGTCAACCAGGGTCACGGTCGGCACGCGTTCGGTATACACCACCGCCATCGGCTTGTTCACGTTGGCGCTGGTGAAGTCGAACATGCGCTGGCCGCCGACGTTGTTCAGCGTCACGCTGACCGCCGGGGCACCGCTGGTGGAGTCGGTCACCGCCTGCGCGCCGACCATCTGGTCGCCGGTGACGATCACGCGCTTGTTCAGCAGGATCGGACCGCCGCCGTCACGGCGC
Source organism: Stenotrophomonas sp. YJH_SMC_120 (assembly GCF_059368675.1). NCBI lineage: Bacteria > Pseudomonadati > Pseudomonadota > Gammaproteobacteria > Lysobacterales > Lysobacteraceae > Stenotrophomonas > Stenotrophomonas sp. YJH_SMC_120. Next base: position 49,612 of record NZ_JCAFRY010000024.1, on the reverse strand, counting down.
TGATAGACCTTCGCTTCCGGCGGGATGCGGCCGGAGTCGATGGCGTCCTGCGCATTGCCCTCGACCACCGCGCGGTATTCCAGGGTGGCGGTGGCGCCGATCATGCGCTTGGCTTCGGCAGTGTCCTGCACGCCGGGCAGCTGCACTACCACGCGGTCGGCACCCTGGCGCTGGATGATCGGCTCGGCGACGCCGAGCTGGTTCACGCGGTTGCGCAGGGTGTTGATGTTCTGCTCGATGGCGCCATTGGCGATCTGCGCGATCTCGGTCTCCGGCACGGTCACCGTGATGCGGTTGCCGCTGACGTCGTAGCCGAGCGTCGGCTGCGCCTTCACCAGCGCCGCACGGGCACGCTGTGCGGCGCCATCACCGGCGGACGGGCTCAGGTTGGCCACGATGCTGTTGTCCGCGCGACGCTCCACCGACTGGTACGCGATGCGCGCGTCACGCAGGGTGCTGCGCACGTCTTCGGTGTAGGCGTCCAGGCGCTTGTCGAGGGCGGCCTTCTGGTCGACCTGCAGCACGAAGTGCACACCACCCTGCAGGTCCAGGCCCAGCACCATCGGGCGACCGCCGAGGTTGGCCAGCCAGTCCGGCACGGTCGAGGCCAGGTTCAGGGCCACGGTGTACTTTTCGCCGACGGTGTCGCGCAGGGCGTCGCTGGCAGCGGACTGCGCCTTCAGGTCCGGCAGGCGAACGATCAGGCTCTCCCCTTCCTTCTCAGCACCGACGGCGGTGATACCGGCCTTCTTCAGGTCGGCCAGCACACGGTCGCGCAGCGCATCGTCGATCTGCCCGCCACGGTTGGCGGTGATCTGGAGGGCCGGGTCCTTCTGGTAGATGTTGGGCAGCGCGTACAGCGCGCTGAGCGCCAGTACGATCAGGATGACGACGTACTTCCAGCGTGGAAATTCGAGCATTGCTTGGGTCCCGCGCGGCGCCATCCCCGGCGCCGCGGTTGTGCATCGGAAAGGGAGTGGCTTACTGGGCCGACTTCAGGGTACCGGCCGGCAGCACGTTGCCGACAGCGCCCTTCTGCACGCGGATGCGCACGTTGTCAGCCACTTCGATGGTGATGAAGTTGTCGCCGATGTCGGTGACGATGCCGGCGATGCCGCCGTTGGTCAGCACTTCATCGCCACGCTTGATCTTCTCCAGCATGGCCTTGTGCTCCTTCTGCCGCTTCATCTGCGGGCGGATCATCAGGAAGTACATGATGGCGATCAGGATGACCGGGAACAGCAGCGTGGTCAGGCCCATGCCCTGCGGTTGGCCGCCGGCGGCCTGGGCGTGGGCGGCGGGAATCAGGAAAGCAAGCAGGTTCATCGTTGGTCCTTTGGTTGGGCGGCGCTTCGGCCCTTTCACGGGCACGAGGTGTCGACCGCGGATCTGGGTCAGCCTTGAAGTATGCCACGGCCCCGGGCGTTCGTCCTTGGGCCGTTTGGCAGGGGCGTTCGGGTTACAGGGGCGGGGCCACCGCCCCGCGTGCCGCGTAGAAGGACTCGCGGAAGGCCAGGAAGGTTCCCGCCTCGATGGCCGCGCGGATGTCGGCCATCAGCTTTTCGTAATAGAACAGGTTGTGCAGGGTACCGAGCATCGGCGCCAGCATCTCGTTGCAGCGGTCCAGGTGGCGCAGGTAGGAACGCGTGTAACCGCCGGTGCAGGCCACGCAGCCGCAGCCCGGCTCGATCGGGTCCATGTCCCGCGCGTACTGGGAATTTCGGATGCGAACGGTGCCGAACGAGGTGAAATAGTGGCCGTTGCGAGCGTTGCGGGTGGGCATCACGCAGTCGAACATGTCCACGCCGCGGGCCACTCCTTCCACCAGGTCCTCCGGCCGGCCCACACCCATCAGGTAGCGCGGACGGTCGCTTGGCAGCTCCGGGTCCAGGTGGTCGAGCATGGCGTTGCGCTCGTGCTCCGGCTCGCCCACAGCCAGGCCGCCGATGGCGTAGCCGTCGAAGCCGATCGCCTGCAGGGCCTCGGCCGAGCGGCTGCGCAGGTCGGTGTGCACGCCGCCCTGGACGATGCCGAACAGGGCCGCGTCATTGCCCAGCTCGTCATGCGCGTTGCGGCTGCGCTGGGCCCAGCGCAGGCTCAGCTCCATCGACCGGCGCGCCACATCCTCGGTGGCCGGGTACGGGGTGCACTCGTCGAAGATCATCACCACGTCCGAATCGAGCACCTTCTGGATCTTCATGCTCTCTTCCGGGCCCAGGAACACACGGGCGCCGTCGGTGGGCGAGGCAAAGGTCACGCCCTGCTCGGTGATCTTGCGGCGGTGGGCCAGCGAGAACACCTGGAAGCCACCGGAGTCGGTCAGGATCGGGCCATCCCAGCGGCAGAAGCCGTGCAGGCCGCCGTGGTCGGCAATGATGTCCAGGCCCGGGCGCAGGTACAGGTGGAAGGTATTGCCGAGGATGATCTCGGCGCCCAGCGCACGCACCTGGTCCGGCAGGATGCCCTTGACCGAGCCATAGGTTCCCACCGGCATGAAGGCCGGCGTTTCCACCGTGCCACGCGGGAAGGTCAGGCGGCCACGGCGGGCACGGCCGTCGCGGGTCTGGAGCTGGAACTGCAGTCGGGACATGGAGCGGTCATTCGGGCAAATAGTTGCCTATTGTCCCCCAAAACCCGGCGCCGACGAACCCCACGACCTGTCTACGCCGTTCAGCGCCCTGCCCGCAGCCGCCAGCGCTGCGCCACCAGGTCGGCCAGGGCGTCCGCCTGGATCGAGTTCAGGATGTCGTTGTGGTCGGCCGAGACACTGTCTGCGCCTGCGATCACCCAGACCGGACGTTGCTGCATTGGCGCACAGCCCTGGCCCGGTATGGTCCGGGCGCGCAGAACGAAACGGCCATCGGCAAGCGTTGCGGTACAGGCGTCCAGCGGCGGTGGCGGACAGGCATCGGCCGTGGCGCAGACCCAGGCTCGATGGGTCTGGCGCTGACGGTCAAATCCAATGGGCGTGCCCCTGAACGCAATCCGGTAGCCCATACCGACGGCCTTGTCGCCCTGCGCCTGCAGCACCGTCACCTTTCGATGCTGGCGCAAAGCGTCAGCAGCCGTGATCGATACTGTTCCGGCAAATGCCGGTGACGCTGCCCACGCGGATACCAGCGCCTGCTCGACCTCGTCGAACTCACGCTCGGCCACTGCCGGGTTGAGCATGAAGTACTCAAGGCCATCCAACTGCTCCTGCACCAGGCCATCCTTGATGGCATGGAACAGGGCTGAGCCGCCGAAACTGTGGCCGATCATGTAGACCGCCCTCTCCGGATGCTGCTCGCGCAACAGGGCCACCACCTGCGCCAGCCCGTTCTCCCCTACTGTCACCGAGGCGTTCTTTCGATCCCAAACCGTCAGAAAGTCGCTCGGCTCCCAGGCCAGCGGGGTATCGTAGGAGTCACCACGCCACCCCACATAGAGCCCCCTCACCGGGGTTCCCGCCTTGGCCTCGACCTTGCCAAGGAATTCTTCAAAATCAGTGAAGTTGCTGTCATTGGGCGATGCGTTGTGGTGCCAGCCGTTGATGAAGACCACCACCGGGAGATCGACAGGTTCCGCCGCCAGCCAGCGTTGCAGGCGGTTGAACTGGCCCGGCCAATGGAAGCCCCCGGCATCATTGATCTCGATCACCATTCGCTCGCTGCGCGCAGGCAATGCGAGGGGACGGGCCTCATGCTCGGGCCAGTAGGCGACATCGGGCACGCTGGAACAGGACGAAAGGCCACACACGATCAGGCACAACCCGGCAATCCGGCGCATGAACGTTCTCCTTGGTGGGGCACCGACCCCTCCCCGGGGTCTGCGCGATGCGATCCTAGCCCGCTGTCGCAGGCCTTGGACGACCGCCTGTCGGCGGGCTGCCCGCTTAATCCTGAAAAAAGCGACAAACCTCGCGGGGCGCGGTTTCACCTTCGTCGCCACTGGCCTTGGCGGGTGGTCACCACATCACTCGCAGTGCACCTTCTGCCGGGAAGAACGTTGGGATGCCATCCACGCATGGCGTGGATCTACTGATTCCAGCGGCAGTAGAGCCACGCCAAGCGTGGCTTTCCGGGGCTCCAGGCACCTGCAAGTGCGCACCAACGGTGCGCACCCACCACAAGCAGAGGCTGTGGCCCTACCCCGCCTGCGGGAACAGCAGCATCGCGTCGCCGTAGCTGAAGAAGCGGTAGCGCTGCTCGATCGCGTGCTGGTAGGCCTCGAACACGCGCTCCTTGCCGGCGAACGCGGAGATCATCATCAGCAGCGTGCTTTCCGGCAGGTGGAAGTTGGTCACCATCGCGTCGACGCTGCGGATGCGGTAACCCGGGGTGATGAAGATCTGCGTTTCGCCGGCAAACGGCAGCAGCTCGCCGTCGCGCATCGCGCTTTCCAGCGCGCGCACCACGGTGGTGCCGACGCCGATCACGCGGCCGCCGGCGGCGCGCGTGCGCCGCACCTGCTGCACCAGCTCGGCACCCACGTTCAGCCACTCGCGGTGCATCACGTGGTCCTTCAGGTCATCGGCACGCACCGGCTGGAAGGTGCCTGCACCCACGTGCAGGGTGACGTGCCCGAACTCCACGCCCTTGTCCTTCAGTGCGGCCAGCAGCGGTTCGTCGAAATGCAGGCCGGCGGTCGGCGCCGCCACCGCCCCCACTTCGCGCGCGAACACAGTCTGATAGCGCTCGCGGTCGTCCACGCCCGGCTCGCGCTGGATGTACGGCGGCAGCGGCAGGCGGCCGGCGTGCAGCAGCCACTGTTCCAGCGATTCCGGCACATGGAACTGCAGTACGTAGAACTCGCCATCGCGGCCCAGCACCTCGGCTTCACCGCCGGCATCCAGCGCAATGCGGCTGCCGGCCTTCGGTGACTTGCTGGCGCCCACCTGGGCACGGGCCTGCTGGCCACCGAGCAGGCGCTCGATCAGTATCTCCACGCGGCCGCCGCTGGCCTTCTGCCCGAACAGGCGCGCCGGGATCACCCGGGTGTCGTTGAACACCAGCAGGTCGCCCGGCTGCAGCAGCGACGGCAGGTCGCGCACCTGCAGGTCGGTGAAGGCATCGGGCGCCGGCGGTACCAGCAGCAGGCGGCTTGCGGAACGTTCGGCCAGCGGGGCCTGCGCGATCAGTTCAGCCGGCAGGTCGTAATGGAAATCGGACTTCTTCAAGGCGGTGGGCGGCAACAGGTCGACAATGGCGCGCATTGTACGTCCAGCGTCTGCGAGCCGGCGTGCTCCGCGACGAACGTCGCGGAAAATGCTGCTATGCAGCAGGTTTCTGCGGGGTTATCGCGCAAAAAAACAAGTGCTAGCATCGAGCCGGAAGTCCGCTGCACGAGCCTGCCCCAAGCGCGCGTGATGACGCGCGTTTTGCTTTTGAAGACCCGTGCGACCCATTGTTTCAGGAGATCTGCAATGAGCTTCATCGAACGCCTCGCCCCCCTGCGCAGCCAGCCCGGCACCCGTCTCACCACCGGGCTGGACGATGCCACCCTGACCGCCCTGTCCGCCAACCACCCGCAGCTGATCGCCGCGGTGGACGCCGCTGCCGAGGAATTCGCGCGCGTGCAGGCCGACCTGGGGCCGCTGCTGGCGCAGGACGAACAGGCGCAGATCGACGCGATGCAGGACGGTTTCGTCAATTTCTATGCCGATGACGCGGTGACCCCGTACGTGGCACTGGCTGCGCGCGGCCCATGGGTGGTCACCCTGAAGGGCGCCGTGCTGTACGACGCCGGCGGCTACGGCATGCTCGGCTTCGGGCACACCCCGGACGCCGTGCTGGAGGCGATGGCCCGCCCGCAGGTGATGGCCAACATCATGACCCCCAGCCTGTCGCAGCAGCGCTTCATCACCGCCCTGCGCGCCGAGATCGGCCACCGCCGTGGCGGCTGCCCGTTCGCCCGTTTCATGTGCCTGAATTCCGGTTCCGAAGCGGTCGGCCTGGCCGCCCGCATCGCCGACGTCAACGCCAAGCTGCAGACCGACCCGGGTGCGCGCCACGCTGGCGCTGCGATCAAGCGCGTGGTGGTCAAGGGCAGCTTCCATGGCCGTACCGACCGCCCTGCCCTGTATTCCGATTCCAGCCGCAAGAGCTACATGCAGCACCTGGCCAGCTACCGCGGTGAGGACTCGGTGATCACCGTGGCGCCGTACGACGAAGCCGGCCTGCGCAAGGTGTTCGAGGACGCCGCACGCAACCAGTGGTTCATCGAGGCGGTGTTCCTGGAACCGGTGATGGGCGAAGGCGACCCGGGGCGTTCGGTGCCGCCGTCGTTCTATGCCGTGGCCCGCGAACTGACCCGTGCCCACGGCAGCCTACTGCTGCTCGACTCGATCCAGGCCGGCCTGCGCGCGCATGGCGTGCTGTCGGTGGTCGATTACCCGGGCTTCGAAGGCCTCGACCCGCCGGACATGGAGACCTATTCCAAGGCCCTCAACGCCGCGCAGTACCCGCTGTCGGTGCTGGCGGTGACCGAGCATGCCGCGCAGCTGTACCGCAAGGGCATCTATGGCAATACCATGACCAGCAACCCGCGTGCGCTGGACGTGGCCTGCGCCACCTTGGCCCAGCTGACCCCGCAGGTGCGCGCCAACATCGCCGAACGCGGTGCCGAGGCCGTGCGCAAGCTGGAACAGCTGAAGAACGAGCTGGGCGGGCTGATCACCAAGGTGCAGGGCACCGGTCTGCTGTTCTCCTGCGAGCTGGCCCCGCAGTTCAAGTGCTACGGCGCCAACTCCACCGAGGAATGGCTGCGCCAGCACGGCATCAACGTGATCCATGGCGGCGAAAACTCGCTGCGCTTCACTCCGCACTTCGGCATGGACAGCGAGGAGCTGGACCTGCTGGTAGGCATGGTCGGCCGCGCCCTGCGTGAAGGCCCGCGCCGCGAGCAGGCCGCTGCCGCGTAAGCCTGCTTGGCGTTTGTAGAGTCGAGCCGTGCTCGACTCGGCCTTTGCCGCGATCTGAACGAAGATCAGCCGAGCATGGCTCGGCTCTACAGAAGGGCTCATAATCCAAGGACACCCCGTCCCCGACCGCCCTGCGGTTGGCGACGGGGCGTTTTCGTTTCCGGCCAAGAGACAGGAAGATCCATGAAATCGATCTGTGTGTACTGTGGTTCCAACGCTGGCAGCAAGCCGGCCTACACCGAACGCGCCATTGCCCTGGGTGACCGCATCGCCCGCGACGGCCTGCGCCTGGTGTATGGCGGCGGCAACGTCGGCCTGATGGGAACCGTGGCCAATGCCGTGCTCGCCGCTGGCGGCGAGGTGACCGGCGTGATCCCGCGCCAGCTGGCCGACTGGGAAGTGGCGCACCGTGGCCTGACCGAACTGGAGATCGTCGGTTCGATGCATGAGCGCAAGTCGCGCATGTTCGATCTTGCCGACGGTTTCGTCGCCCTGCCCGGCGGCTTCGGCACCATGGAAGAGATCTTCGAGATGCTGACCTGGCGCCAGCTGGGCATCGGCAACAAGCCATGCGCATTCCTCGATGTGGACGGCTTCTACGCCCCGCTGATCGGCATGATCGATCGCATGGTGGAAGAACGCTTCCTGCATCCGGACCAGCGCCAGGACCTGTGGTACGGCTCGGACATCGAAGAGATGCTGGAGTGGATGAAGAACTACCAGCCGGCCCAGGCCTCGAAGTGGATCGACGAGAAGCGCCGCGCCGCCCTGCGATGATGCGGCTGCACGCGGTGGCTCAGGCCGCCGCGTGCGCCCAGGGCGCGGGCCGCCCCAGCAGGTAGCCCTGGCCGTAGTCGCAGCCCAGTTCACGCAGGGTCTGCCGCTGCGCGTCGGTCTCGATGCCTTCGCCGATGGTCTCAATGCCCAGCGTGCGCGCCAGCGACAGCACGCCTTCCACCAGCGCCCGCGTACTCTGCACTTCCGGACCGTGCAGGCCGGCGATGAAGCTCTGGTCGATCTTCAGCGTGCTGATCGGGAAACGGTGGAGGTAGGACAGCGCGGAGAACCCGGTACCGAAATCGTCCAGCTGCACCTGGATGCCGCGCTCGCGCAGGCCCTGCAGGATACGCAGCGTGTGCGGGCCGTCGTCCAGCAACGCCACCTCGGTGATTTCCAGGCGCAGCCGGCGCGGATCGGCACCACAGCTGTCGAGCAGGCCGAACAGGCGATCACTGAACTCTGCCGAGCGGAAATGCCGGGGCGATACGTTCACCGAGACGTAGCCTTCGCCTCCCCGTGCCAGCCCCGCGATGACCTGCTCGTAGATCAGCCAGTCCACCTGTTCGATCAGGCCGCTCTCTTCACCCAGCTCCAGGAACGCGCCGGGCAGCAGCAGGCCACGGCGCTCATGCTGCCAGCGCAGCAGCGCCTCGTGACCGACCACTTCGCCGTCGGACAAGCGCACGATCGGCTGGTAGAACGGTACGAAATCGCGGTTGTTGATCGCACGGCGCAGATCGGCTTCCAGGTCCAGGCTGCGCATGGCTTCTTCGCGCATGTCCTCGTCGAAGATCGCACAGCGGTCATGGCCCTGCGCCTTGGCCCGGTACATGGCCGCATCCGCATCGCGCAGCAGCTCTTCTCCGGTGCGGTAGCGCGGATTCCACAGGGCAATGCCCAGGCTGCCGGACGGAAACAGTTCGCGCCCGGCGATCCACATCGATTCCTGCAACGCCAGCAGCAGCCGCTGGCCGAAATCCAGTGCCTGCGCCAGGCCCTGCGGGCACTGCAGCAGAACAGCAAACTCATCACCGCCGAGCCGGGCCACCACATCTTCGTTACCCGCCATCGACACGATGCGCTTGGCCACTTCCACCAGCATGCGGTCGCCGGCGGCATGGCCGATGCTGTCGTTGACCAGCTTGAAGCGGTCGAGATCGAGGAACAGCACGGCGAACACCGGTCCGCCCTCACGCTTGGCCAGCGCCAGTGAATCCTGCAGGCGATCCAGCAGGTGCAGGCGGTTGGGCAGGCCGGTCAGCGCATCGTGCATGGCCTGGTGGGTCAGGCGCTGCTCGGCACGCAGGCGCTCACCGATCTGCCCAAGCAGCTTTTCGTTGACCTCGGCCAGTTCGCGGGTGCGTTCCTCAACGCGCTTTTCCAGCTCGGCATGTGCCGAACGCAGCCGCTGCTGGTCGCGCTGGCGCGCAAGCCCGGTTCCGATGTTCTGCGCAACGAAGGTCAGCAGCCGCTGGTCGTGCACGCTGAACGTGCTGTTCTCGCTGTAGCTCTGCACCACGATCGCACCCACCACCTCATCGTCGCGCAGCAACGGCACGCCCAGCCAGCAATGCGAGCGCGCGCCGGACTCGCGCACTTCACCACTGGCCAGCAGCGCATCGATCTGCGCGCGTGACGCCAGCAGCGGGCGCCGGTTGCGCACCACGTATTCGGTCAGGCCCCGGCTGAACGGCCGTGGCGCGCGGCTGGCATTGTGCTCGTCCACCGAATACACGAAGTCCAGGCCGTTGCCGGCCGGGTTGACCAGGGCGATGTAGAAATTGCGTGCGTCGAGCAGGCGCCCGACCACCCCATGCACCTGTCCATAGAACTGGTCCAGGCTGTCGGCCGACATCGCCATCTCGGCGATGTTGTACAGCGCGGTCTGCAACTGTTCGGCACGGCGACGCTCTGCCACCTCATCCTGCAGGCTGCGGTTGGCGCGCTGCAGTTCCTGGGTGCGCCGCGCCACCTGCTGCTCCAGCCGCACCTGCGCCTGGCGCCGGTCCATCGCGGTCTGTACGTGCTGCGCAACGAAGCCCAGCAATGCGCGCTCGGCCTCGCCATAGCGGGCTGCCTGTTCATAGCTCTGAACCACGATGGCGCCGCAGACGCGGCCGTCCCGCAGCATCGGCACGCCCAGCCAGTCCAGGCTTTCGGGCCCACGCTGCGGGTCGTGCTCCTGTTCCATCACCTGCGCCAGCAGCCTGCGCGAGGGACCACTGAGCGGCTTGCCATGGCGCAACAGCGCCACGGTCAGGCTGCGCGGCATCTCGCTGGCGTCATGGCTCTGCGTGGGATCGGCGACGAAGTCATCGACCTGATCGGCGAAGTACAGGAAGCGTATCTGGTCGCGCACATCGTCGTATTCCACGATGTAGCAGTTCTCGGCATACATCAGCGTGCCCAGCACACCATGCACGTGGCGCAGCATCTCGGGCATTTCCAGGTCGGCACCGGCCAGATCTGCAATCTGGAACAGGGCCTGCTGCAGCCGTTCGGCCTCTTCCAGTGCCTTGATCTGGCCGGCCTGGCGGCCGCGCTGCAGCGCCAGCTCCATCGCCTGCCGGGCCAGCCCCCACCACGCGGCTGAAGGCACCGCGCCCGCAACCGACAGCAGCAGCCGCGCACCGTCATACTCCCAGCCGTGCTGGCCATCGCCGGTGGCGGGCTCCACGGACGCAGCGCTGTCAATCGCAGGCAAGGGCCAGCCCCCCCGGCCACTCCCCAGCTGCGGGTCGTCCCAGCCAACGCGGACCACGGCCGTTTCCGGCAAAAGCGCATGCAACGCGCGCACCAGCGCCGTGCTCAACACGGCCTCGTGTAGTGGCTCTTCCGCCGATTCAGCATGCGTGGACAAATGACAATCTCTTGGCGCCGTCTGTGCGTCGCCTCCCCTGAGCCGCCGAGCATAGCGCGCCACCCGGGGGGCAATGGAAGCCCGTAAACCCCGAATCGTGCGCCCGTACGTTTTTCGTGCTGTCCGTAGCTGCTTCCATGCCATGAACCTCGCCCTGCCCGCCCCTGCCACCGGCTATGCGCCACCGCCTGCAGGCCTTACCCTGTACGCCGTGGAAGCCAGCGCACTGCCAACCGATGAAGCCTTGATGCTGGCCTGGGCCGGTGGCGACCTGCGCGCGTTCGAAAGCCTGTATGGGCGCCACCGCAAGCGCCTGTTCGGCTTCCTGCTGCGGCAACTGCGCGACACCGCGCTGGCCGAGGAGATCTTCCAGGACGTCTGGCAGCGGGTGATCAGCGCCCGTGCTGGGTGGCAACCGGACGCGGCGTTCACCACCTGGCTGTTCCGCATCGCCCACAACCGCCTGAACGACCATTGGCGCGCCGCCCGCCACCGCCCGGCTGCCCCGGCCGATGCCGATCTGCGCCTGGCCGCGATCGAGGATGGGCAGACCCCGGAAGGCGAGCTTTCCGAATTCGAACAACGTCGCCGCATCCAGCTGGCGATGGAACAACTGCCGCCTGAGCAGCGCGAAGTGCTGCAACTGCGGCTGGATCAGGAACTGAGCCTGGAGGAGATCGGCCAGATCACCGGCGTAGGCCGGGAAACCGTGAAATCGCGGCTGCGCTATGCGATGGACAAGCTGCGTGCGGGATTGAACGCATGAACCGAGACGAACCGCTGACGCCGGAAGAACGCGAGCTGGCCCGGCTGCTCGGCCGTCGCGCCGAGCAGGCTCCGCCCGCCGCACTGGACGCTGCCATCCTGGCCGCGGCCCGCGCTGCCGTGGACGCGCCGGCGGCCGATGCGGTCGCCTCTCCCGAGGCGCCGCGCACGCAGCGCACACGCCCGCGTTGGCCGGCGGTGTTCGGCATCGCCGCCTCGATGGTGTTTGCCATCGGCATCGCCTGGCAGCTGCGTCCGGAACCGCCGCCGGTTCCGGCCGGTGAGGCCGCTGTTGCTGCGGCACCGGCAGCGGCAGAAGACGTTGCGGCTGCCGATCAGGCCGCTGACCGCAGTGCAGCCGACAGCGCTGTGGCGGGCGCCCAACCAAGCGCTGCGCCCGCAGCACCCGAGGCCGCCCCTGTTGCCGCTGCCCCGGCACCGTCCATCGCACGCGCGCCCGAGCCGGCGCCGGCCGAAACCGCTGAAGCGCCGGCCCAGGCTGCACGATCGATGGCTGCGGATGCGGCCGCCGATACCGCCTTTGCGGCCCTCCCGCCAGCGCCGACGGCAGCACCGGCAGCAGCGCCGCCTGCGCCACCGGCACCCGCCGCCTACTCGGCACCGGCACCTGCACCGGCATTCGCGCCGGCAGCGTCCGGGGCACTGAAAGCACGCACGGCCGCGGCACCTGCACCGGCACCAGCAGCCAATGCCGCCGAGGTCGAGCGGGCGGAGGCGCTGGATCGGGTGGAGATCACCTCGATGAAGCGTGAGGCTCCCAGCCGTTCGGCTCCGGGCATCATGCGCCGCGGCAGCGATGCGGGCCTGAGCGCGGATACCGTGCAGGCCGAGGTGGACGCCGACGCGCGCCTGCCACGCCGGCAGTGGCTGCAGAAAATCCGCGAGCGCCGTGACCAGGACCAGCGCGACCTCGCCCGCGCCAGCCTGGAGCGCTACATCCAGCAATATCCGGAAGCGCGCCTGCCGCGCGACCTGCGCCCGCTGCTGGACGACTGAAACGGGCGGGGGTACCCGGCAACACCGTAGAATGGCGGGAATGCTCGATACCCTCGCCCAGCCCGTCAGCCACACGCTGGAAGTCAAACACAGCCGCTTCATCGCCCATGCCGCGCCGATCGACGGCGCCCCCGCAGCGCTGGCGTTCCTGCAACAGGTTGCCGTGGCCGACGCCACACACAACTGCTGGGCCTACCGGCATGGCCAGGACTACCGCTCCAGCGATGATGGCGAGCCGGCAGGCACCGCCGGGCGGCCGATCCTGGCCGCGATCGACGGGCAGGGCTTCGACCGGGTGATGGTGGTGGTGACGCGCTGGTTCGGTGGCATCAAGCTCGGCGCCGGCGGCCTGGTCCGGGCGTACGGTGGCGCCGCCGCAGAATGCCTGCGCACCGCGCCGCGGCTGGCGCTGGTCGCCATGGCACGGCTGCAGCTGCAGGCCGGCTTCGAAGACCTGGGCACCCTGCATGCGGCCCTTCCGGGGTTCGGCGCGGAAAAGCGCGATGAACAGTTCGACGCGAACGGGGTGTGCCTGCGGGTCGAATTGCCGGCCGATCAGGTCGACGCATTGAAAATCCGCCTGCGCGACGCCACTCGTGACCGTATCCGCATAGAAGACGACCACCAGGATGACTGACAAGGACGGCGCCCCCGCCTCACCCCCGCCGCTGCGCCGCCTTGGCAGCCTGCGCACGCTATGGCCGTTCGTGCGCCGCCACAGTGGCCTGTTCACCGCCTGGCTGATGGCCCTCGCGGTGTCTTCGGCGGCCACGCTGAGCCTGCCGCCGGCGGTCAAGCAGATGATCGACCACGGCTTCAGCAGCGGCGGCCAGATCAACCGTGCCTTCGCCCTGCTGATGCTGGTGGCCGTGGTGCTGGCCCTGGCCACCGCCGCGCGCTTCTACTTCGTGTCGCTGCTGGGCGAAAAGGTCGTGGCTGACCTGCGCAGCCGCCTCTACGCACACCTCATCCAGCTCGGTGCCGGCTTCCATGACCGCAGCCGCAGCGGTGAGCTGGTCTCGCGCCTGACCGCCGACAGTGAGCTGCTGCGCAGCGTGGTCGGCTCGACCATGTCGGTGGCATTGCGTAGCAGCGTCACGGTGGTCGGCAGCCTGGCGATGCTGTTCGTCACCAGCCCGCGGCTGGCGGCGTGGTCGCTGCTGGGCATTCCGCTTGCGGTACTGCCGATCATCATCGGTGCGCGCAAGCTGCGCACCGTCGCGCGCAGCAGCCAGGACCGCATCGCCGATGCGAACAGCCTGGCCAGCGAGACCCTGGGCGCCGTAAGGACGGTGCAGGCGCATGCACGCGAACCCTACGAGCGCGGCCGCTTCGACCATGCACTGGGCGATGCCATCAAGGCCGCCCGCCGCCGCATCGGTGCGCAGTCGCTGGTCACCGCCAGCGCCATCCTGCTGGTGTTCGGCGCCATCGTCGGCGTGCTGTGGCTGGGCGCGCACGATGTCATCGATGGCCGCCTCAGCGCAGGCACCCTTGGCCAGTTCGTGCTGTACGCGCTGATCGGTGGTGGTTCGGTCGGTGCCCTGGCCGAAGTCTGGAACGAACTGCAGCGCGCGGCCGGCGGCATGGGCCGCATCGGCGAACTGCTCCAGGAAGACATCGAGATCCGCGCGCCGGCGCAGCCGCACGTGCTGCCGCAGCCGCTGCGTGGCGAGATCCGGTTCGACGACGTGGTGTTCCATTACCCGCAGCGGCCAGACCAGGCGGCGCTGGACCATTTCAACCTGCACGTGCGCCCGGGCGAGACCGTGGCCCTGGTTGGCCCGTCCGGCGCAGGCAAGAGCACGGTGCTGTCGATGCTGCTGCGCTTCCACGATCCGGCCAGTGGCCGCATCTGCGTGGATGGCATCGACGTGCGCCAGGTCGACCCGGCCGAGCTGCGCGGACAGCTGGCGCTGGTTCCGCAGCAGCCGACGCTGTTTGCCGCCAGCGCGCGCGACAACATCCGCTATGGCCGCCTGCAGGCCAGCGACAGCGAGGTGGAAGATGCCGCACGCGCCGCCGAGGCGGACGGATTCCTGCGCGCGTTGCCGCAGGGCTATGACAGTGAGCTGGGCGAGCGCGGCGCCCGCCTGTCCGGTGGCCAGCAGCAGCGTGTGGCGATTGCCCGCGCACTGCTGAAGGATGCGCCGATCCTGCTGCTGGACGAAGCCACCAGCGCGTTGGACGCGCAGAGCGAGCACGGCGTGCAGCAAGCGCTGGAACGCCTGATGGCGGGCCGCACCACGCTGGTCATTGCCCACCGTCTGGCCACCGTGCTCAAGGCCAACCGCATCGTGGTGATGGACCAGGGCCGCATCGTCGCCGAGGGCACGCACGCGCAACTGCTGGCCGAAGGCGGACTGTACGCTGAACTGGCACGACTGCAGTTCATCGATTGATGACGGCCGGCTAACATCGGCCGGACCAAGCTGGCCCCGCATCAGCCGCATCCGCTGAAGGAGGTAGACGATGTCGTTCCGTCAGTTCCCCGCAGTCGACAGCAATGGCGAAAGCCACATCATCATCGAGTTCAAGCCCGAGGCGAATGGCAGCGGACACCACTCCGAAGCCACGCCGCGTTATGAGCTGGATGATGGGCGTCATCTGGTGCGCAACGGACGCGAGTTCACCACCAGTGGTGGTGAGCTGCGGTTGATGATCTAGCGCTGCCCCCCTGCCTGGTGGGTGCCCACCTTGGTGGGCACTGGCCGTATCGCCTCGCTCTGGTAGGTGTCGACCTTGGTCGACACGCTTTTTGCCAAAGGCGGTTGAGCCTGGCTCGACCCTACAAAAAGCGTGATCAATTTTTGACCAACCATCTTGACAGCCTTTACTACCAAGGGCTGAGCGAGGTTATCCACACCTTTGCTCAGAAACCATCCACACCGCCTGTGGATGAATGTGCTCAGCCCAGCACCCGCCCGATGCCGCTAGCGTCCACTTCGGCGGCCGCGCGACTGATCGCCCCCGGATCGCTGCCGGCCACGAACCCGATCCGGAAATGCACTTCGCCGCCAGGCGTGCGCGAGGAATGGATCGAGGCCAGGCTGATGCGGTGCTGCTCGAACACGTTCAGCAGTTCACGCAGTGAGCCCGGCCGATCTTCCGGCAGGTGCACCGACAACGCATTGCGCTCGGTCAGGTCAGCCAGCAGATAGCCCACGCGTTCAAAGGTGTAGTTGCCCTCGGCCAGTGCCTGCTCGCCGAAGGCACTGTGGTTGGCCGACAGCAGCTGCTCACGGAATGCACTGCGTGCAGTGTCGTCGCCCTGCCCGACCTGGGCCTGCAGGGCCTGCAGCTGGCCGATCAAGCGCTCCAGCATCGGCGCCACGTACGGATTGCCGAACTGGATGTCCTCGTAGATCGCGGGGTTCAGCGACAGGATGCGCGAGATGATCGCCGTATCCAGTTCGAACGATGCCGACCGGTACGGCATCATCGCGGCCAGGTCGCCCAGCTGCGGCTGGTACTGGCGCAGCACGCCGGCCTGGGCCAGGTGGGTGGCATGCACCATCGCCTGTACCAGCGCCATCATCTGGTCGTGATGCTGCGGCGTGGCCCGCACGCACTCAGCCTGCAGCGCCGTGCACAGCGAATCGACCCATGGCTGCCAGTGCCGCAGCCGCGCTTCGCAGACCACCATCACCCGACCCTTCAGTGTCGGCGCTTTCGGTGGCGCGGTCATCGGGTGCAGCCCGACCACCTCGGCCTGCGAGGCCAGCATCGCCTGCACCGGCGCCTCCTTCACCGAGGTCACATCCAGCCACAGGCGGTCCTGCTCGCGGCCGGCCGACTGCCGCACGTACTCGGCGATCAACGCCGGCGTATGCCGGATCGGCGCCGAGAACACCAGCACATCGGCCTGCGCGAGCAGCTGTTCCGGCGTATGCGAGCCCGGATCAGCCGGATCATGGCCGATTACCCGCAGCTGCATGTGCTGCTGGAAGAAGCGGGTCAGCCAGCGTCCGTAGGCGCCGGCACTGCCGACGATGCCGACCGTGCGCGGCGTGCGTTCGAGCAGGCCGCTCATGCCACGCGTTCGGCGCGGAAGCGCGTCCCCTCGGCCAGCGCGGCAGGCGCTGCAGCGATCACGTCGAATTCTTCGAAGCCGTTGTCCAGGGTCGCCTCCAGGGCCGCGTGGGTGCCGGCAATCGCACGCGAGATCGCCTGCTGCATCGATTCGCCGCGCAGCAGGAACGACACCACCAGCGACATCAGCACATCACCCGTACCGGCCACGTCCACCGGCAGCAGGGGCGAGGTCCAGCGCCAGGTCTCCTCGCGGCCGACAGCCAGGGTCACCAGTTCACCCGGGGTGCCGCCCACGCTGTGCGCGATCACCCAGTGCGGGCCACGATCCAGCAGCGTGCGTGCGGCGGCGATGGCATCGGCCTCGGCGAGCGCCGGCATACCGGTGAGGCGATTGAGTTCAAAGGCGTTCGGGGTCACCAGCCAGGCATGCGGCAGCAGGCGCTCGGCGAAGATCGCTTCCAGGCCCGGTTCCACGTAGGGGCCGGTGTGGGTATCACCAATCACCGGATCCAGGCAGTAACGCAGCTGCGGGCAGGCCGGCAGGATGTCGTCCAGCCAGTCGGCGAAGGCCGCACCGTTGGCGGTGCTGCCGAAGTAGCCGGACACCAGCATCTTCGCCCGCTGCGGCAGGCCGCGCTCGTGGGTGCCCAGCAGCAGGTCGGCGAACCAGTCGGCGGGCAGCACGCGACCGCGCGTGGTGTCGTAGAACGGCGCGTTGCTGAGCAACACGGTCGGAATTTCTGCTACGCGCACGCCGAGAGCGCGCATCGGCGGCACGGCGGCGCTGTTGCCGGCGTGGCCGTAGACAAGTTGCGACTGGACCGAGATGACATCGATCGGCGACGGGCCGTCGGGCCGCTGGCGGCGGCCGTGGACCAGGTGGTTATCAAGGGATTCGCTCATGGCCGCATTCTACGCCCGGTGGGCGGTTCGGCAGGGCTTGCAGCCCTGCGCCTGCAGAATCAACGTCAACATCAAAAGCCAGAGCGGGCTATCCGTGGGGTGGCGGGGCGGTGTCGGAGTGCGGGGACGCCGCAAGTACGTCCTTGTAGGCTTGGCAGCGGCATCCATGCGGCTGACACCCCGCACTCCGACACCGCCCCGCCTTCGACAGGTTCACGCGGCTGTTGGTAATTGCGGCTGTTGTTCCGCGCTGTTGGTAGGTGTCGACCTTGGTCGACACATCTGTCAGATATCGAATGAGTCATCCACGCATGGCGTGGATCTACCGTGTCGACCAAGGTCGACACCCACCAGAGCAGAGTGCTGCTCCAACAGATCGCGGCCAATTGTCGAAGGCGGGGTGGGTCCGGTTGAAGGGGTGTCCGCGGCATGGATGCCGCGGCCAAGCCCCCAGGGATGGGTTTACGGCGTCCCCTGCAGCCGGACCCACCCCGCCCACCCACGGATAGCCCGCTTCTGCTGTTGACGTTGCCTCTGCGGGTGCAGGGCTGCAAGCCCTGCAAACCAAAAACCCCTCAGTGAACAGCAGGCCGCGACGGCGGCAGCCACGCCGCCACGATGCCGAGCAGCGGCAGGAACGCAGTCAACTGGTAGACGTACTCGATGCTGGTCTTGTCCGCCAGCAGGCCGAGCACGGCAGCACCCAGTCCACCCATGCCGAACGCAAAGCCGAAGAACAGGCCGGACACCATGCCGATGCGGTGCGGCATCATCTCCTGGGCATAGACCACGATGGCCGAGAACGCCGAAGACAACACGAAACCGATCAGCACCGCCAGCACCGTGGTCCAGAACAGATCGGCATGCGGCAGCATCAGTGCGAACGGCGCAACGCCCAGGATCGAGGTCCAGATGATCGGCTTGCGGCCGATGCGATCGCCCAGCGGGCCACCGAGGAAGCCGCCGGCGGCGGACGCCACCAGGAATGCGAACAGATGCAGCTGCGCCTGTGCCACCGGAATGCCGAAGTGGTGGATCAGGTAGAAGGTGAAGTAGCTGCCGATGCTGGCCATGTAGAAGTACTTGCTGAAGATCAGCACCAGCAGGATCGCCAGCACCTTGGCCACGGTGCGCGGGGGATGGCGCGGCGCCATCGAGGCGGTGCTGGCCGGGCCCGGGGTGCCCAGGTGCAGCGCGTACCAGCGGCCGACATAGGTCAGCAGTGCAATGCCGATCAGCGCGGCGCCGGCAAACCACGACGCGGCATGCTGGCCATGCGGCACGATCACCGCTGCAGCAATCAATGGACCGAGCGCGGTACCGAAATTGCCGCCCACCTGGAACACCGACTGCGCGAAGCCATGGCGGCCACCCGAGGCCAGCCGCGCAATGCGCGATGCTTCCGGATGGAAAATGGCCGAACCAATGCCGACCATCGCCGCAGCCATCAGCACCACCGCATAGTTCGGCGCGAAGCCGAGCAGCAGCATGCCGCACAGGGTCGAGGCCATGCCAATCGGCAGCGAGTACGGCGCCGGGCGACGGTCGGTGGCGGCGCCAACCAGTGGCTGGAAGATCGAAGCGGTCAGCTGGTAGGTCAGCGTGATCAGGCCGATCTGGGTGAAGCTCAGGTTGAAGCCGCCCTTGATCACTGGATAGATGGCCAGGATCAGCGACTGCATCATGTCGTTGACGACATGCGAGGTGGAAATAGCTGCCAGCACACCGGGAGCCACCGGACGTGAGGTCGTTGCGGGAGAAGCCAAGGCGGACATGGACGCAGTCAGGTTGGGGGCGAGCCACGCATGCTACGGTTGCCCTCCCCTCCCTTCTGCCGCGTTCGGGTCATGGCCTATCGCAAAAAGGACATTGCCGGCGATGTCGACCCGGCTGCGCCGTGGCGTGATGTGCCACTGCATCGTCCGGTCACCTACCGGGTTACCCAGTACCCGGCAGGCACCCATATCGCAGGCCACAAGCACCAGCGCCACCAGCTGGTCTATGCCATCTCGGGGCTGATGGTGGTGCGCTCGGAAGTCGGTCGCTGGGTCGTGCCCTCCACCCGTGCGATCTGGATGCCGGCGGGCATGGTGCACGCGGTGGACTGCATTGCCGCCGTGCACATGCGCAGCCTGTACATCGATCCGTCGTTCGCCCCGCAGTTGCCGGCCGAACCGTTCGCGGTACAGGTGGCACCGCTGCTGCGCGAACTGCTGCAGGCAGCCACCCTGATCAAGGGCGAGCACATCGAAGACAGCCGCGATGGCCGCGTGGTGCGCCTGCTGCTGGACGAACTGCATCGCATGGACGTACTGCCGCTGCACCTGCCCTCGCCCACCGACCCGCGCCTGCAGCGGATCTGCCAGCACATCCAGAAGCGCCCCGGCGACGACGCCACGCTGCAGGACTGGGCACAGGCGCTGGAAGTGGACGTGAAAACCATCCAGCGTCATTTCGCCAGCGAACTGGGCATGACCTTCGGCCAGTGGCGACAGCAGGCGCGACTGCTGGCCGCATTGGAGCGGCTGGCGGTCGGCGACAAGGTCATCGATGTCGCGCTGGCGATGGGCTACGACAGCCCCAGTGCGTTCACCAGCATGTTCAAGCGCCAGCTGGGGCAGACGCCGGCGGCGTTTTTCCGCTGATCGCAAACGAAAACGCCGGGCATGGCCCGGCGCTGCCGCTCAACGCTTCGGTTGAAAAACTCAGGACGTCATCCGGTCCCAGAAGCCCTTCACGCCATCCATGAAGGTGGCCGACTTCGGCGAATGCTTGCGTGCTTCCTCGCCGACGAAGGTGGCTTCGAACTGTTCCAGCAGCTTGCGCTGCTCAGGGGTGAGGTTGACCGGAGTCTCCACCACCACGCGGCAGTACAGGTCGCCCTCGCTGCGGCTGCGCACCGAACGCACGCCCTTGCCGCGCAGGCGGAACAGCTTGCCGGTCTGGGTCTCGGCCGGAATGCGGATCTCCGCTTCGCCGCCGAGGGTGGCCACGCGCACGGTGTCACCCAGTGCCGCCTGCGAGATGCGGATCGGCACTTCGCAGTGCAGGTCGTCGCCATCGCGCTGGAAGATCGCATGCTCGCGCACGCGCACTTCCACGTACAGGTCGCCCGGTGGCGTACCGGCCGGACCGGCTTCGCCCTCGCCCTGCAGGCGGATGCGGTCGCCGGTATCGACGCCGGCCGGCACCTTCACCGACAGCACCTTGTCTTCCTCGACACGGCCGTTGCCGTGGCAGGTCTTGCAGGGCTTGGCGATGATCTGGCCACGGCCGCCGCAGTTGTGGCAGGCCTGCTGCATGGCGAAGATGCCGCGCTGGATGCGCACCTGGCCGCGGCCATGGCACACATTGCAGGTTTCGACCTTGCCATCTTCCGAGCCACTGCCATCGCAGTCGCCGCACTCGGCCAGGGTCGGAATCTCGATGCGGCGCTCGACGCCGCGCACGGCTTCTTCCAGGTCCAGCTCCATCACGTAGCCGATGTCGGCGCCGCGACGCGCCTGGCGCGGACCACCGCCACCGCCGCCAAAGATGTTGCCGAAGATATCGCCGAAGATATCGTTCATGTCCGGGCCGCCCGGCCCGCCGCCGCCCATGCCGTGCTCGAACGCCGCGTGGCCATGGCTGTCGTACATGCGGCGCTTGTTGCCGTCGGACAGCACTTCGTAGGCTTCCTTGCACTCCTTGAAGGAGGCTTCGGCCGCCGCATCACCCGGGTTGCGGTCCGGGTGGAACTTCATCGCGCAGCGACGGTACGCCTTCTTCAGCTCGTCGTCGGTGGCGGTGCGGGCAACGCCCAGCACTTCGTAATAATCGCGCTTGCTCATATCGTGGATCTGGTTCCGGAAAGTCGGGATTCGTCAAAGCGGAAGAGCGGAACCAGGTCCGCTCTTGCGTCGGGCGCCCCGACACGCCGGTGGGCGGTCAGGACCCTGATGCGACAACGGGACGCTGGTGGCCAGCGTCCCGTGTCGGTCCGGATCAGGACTTCTTGTCGTCCTTGACTTCGGTGAACTCGGCGTCGACCACGTCGTCCTGCGCCTTGCCGGCATTGCCGGCGTCGGCACCCGGGGCACCGCCCTGGTCGGCCGAAGCCGCGGCGAACAGCGACTGGCCAGCTTCTTCCAGTGCCTTCGACTTGGCTTCGATCTGTGCCTTGTCGTCACCCTTCATCGCGGTTTCCAGGTCGGCCAGGGCCGCCTCGACCTTGCCGATGACATCGCCGCCGACCTTGCTGCCGTGCTCGGTGATGGCGCTGCGGGTACCGTGGATCAGGGCGTCGGCCTGGTTGCGGGCCTGCACCAGTTCCTGGAACTTCTTGTCTTCTTCGCGGTTGGCTTCCGCGTCGGCGACCATGCGCGCGATCTCTTCCTCGGACAGGCCCGAACCGGCCTTGATCTCGACCTTCTGTTCCTTGTTGGTCTTCTTGTCCTTGGCCGACACGTGCAGGATGCCGTTGGCGTCGATGTCGAAGGACACTTCCACCTGCGGCAGGCCACGCGGGGCCGGCTCGATGCCGGACAGGTCGAACTTGGCCAGCGACTTGTTGAAGCGGGCCTGTTCGCGCTCACCCTGCAGCACGTGCACGGTCACGGCCGACTGGTTGTCCTCGGCGGTGGAGAACACCTGCGAGGCCTTGGTCGGGATGGTGGTGTTCTTCTCGATGATCTTGGTGAACACGCCGCCCATGGTCTCGATGCCCAGCGACAGCGGGGTCACGTCCAGCAGCAGCACGTCCTTGACGTCGCCGCCCAGCACGCCGCCCTGGATCGCAGCACCCAGTGCCACGGCTTCGTCCGGGTTGACGTCCTTGCGCGGTTCCTTGCCGAAGAACTCGGTCACCGCCTGCTGCACCTTCGGCATGCGGGTCTGGCCGCCGACCAGGATCACTTCGCTGATGTCGCTCGAACGCAGGCCGGCATCGTTCAGGGCGACGCGGCACGGCTCGATCGACTTCTTGATCAGGTCGTCCACCAGGGCTTCCAGCTTGGCGCGGGTCAGCTTGATGTTCAGGTGCTTCGGACCCGACGCGTCAGCGGTGACGTACGGCAGGTTCACTTCGGTCTGCTGGGCGCTGGACAGCTCGATCTTGGCGCGCTCGGCAGCATCCTTCAGGCGCTGCAGGGCCAGCGGATCCTTGCGCAGGTCGATGCCCTGGTCCTTGTTGAACTCTTCAACCAGGTACTCGATGACGCGGTTGTCGAAGTCTTCGCCACCCAGGAACGTGTCGCCGTTGGTGGCCAGCACTTCGAACTGCTTTTCACCGTCGACGTTGGCGATCTCGATCACCGAGACGTCGAAGGTGCCGCCGCCCAGGTCGTACACCACGATCTTGCGATCCTTGTTGTCGCCCTTGTCCAGGCCATAGGCCAGCGCGGCCGCGGTCGGCTCGTTGATGATGCGCTTGACGTCCAGGCCGGCGATGCGGCCGGCGTCCTTGGTTGCCTGGCGCTGGCTGTCGTTGAAGTAGGCCGGCACGGTGATGACCGCTTCGGTGACCTTCTCACCGAGGAAGTCCTCGGCGGTCTTCTTCATCTTTTCCAGCACCTTGGCCGAGATTTCCTGCGGAGCCATCTTCTTGCCGTCGCTGGTGGCCACCCAGGCGTCGCCATTGTCATGGGCCAGGATGCTGTACGGGACGTGCGCGATGTCCTTCTGCACTTCGGCGTCGGTGAACTTGCGGCCGATCAGGCGCTTCACCGCGTAGAAGGTGTTCTTCGGGTTGGTCACGGCCTGGCGCTTGGCCGAGGCACCGACCAGGACTTCGCCGTCCTTGGTGTAGGCGACGATCGACGGGGTGGTGCGATCGCCTTCCGAATTCTCGATGACGCGGGCCTTGCCGCCGTCCATGATCGCCACGCACGAGTTGGTGGTGCCGAGGTCGATACCAATGATCTTGCCCATGGGGGAGACTCCTGAGGATGCTTGTTGGTGTCAGTCCGGCCGTTCGGCCGGTGGATGAATACGATGTGGGGGAGGCTCGTGGAACATTCAAGCCATCTCCCGAACGCTGTGTTCAGCGCCTGGAAAACCTTGCCAGGCATGGCCTGGCACAACCGGGACCGGGCAAAGCCCGGCCTGGTCCATCAATCGGCGGCCACCACCACCAGCGCCGGCCGCAGCAGGCGCTCGTTGAGCAGGTAGCCCTTCTGGAACACGGTCACCACGCTGCCCGGGGCGGCGCCCGGCGTCGGCACCTGGCTGATGGCCTGGTGGTGTTCCGGGTTGAACGGCTGGCCGATCGGGTCCAGCAGGACCAGTCCGTTGTCGGCGGCCACCTTCAGCAGCTGCTTGTAGGTCAGCTCCAGGCCTTCGCGCAGCGGGTGCGGGTCGTCGCCGGCGGCCTTCAGGCCGGCATCCAGGCTGTCGAACACGGGGAGCAGATCGCCCAGCAGCTTCTCGTTGGCGAACTTGCGGGCCTGTTCGATGTCACGGGCAACGCGCTTGCGCTGGTTCTCCAGGTCGGCGCGCTCACGCAGGGCATCGGCCTTGACCTGTTCGATTTCGGCGCGCAGGCGCTCGACTTCGTCGTTGACGCCGGCGGTGGCGGCCGCATCGGCGGCACTCTGCTGGGATTCGATATCTGGCTGTTCGTGGTTCATGTCTGGGTCCCTGGCGGTCAATCTCCGCCTCCACCCACCCTAGTGTGGGCGGGATGCTGCGTTTCAAGCGTCGGATGTTCCCGGCGGGCGGCCGGCTGGCGAAAACGCCGCGCCCAGTACATCGGCGGTAGCCTGGACCAGCGGGATCACGCGGTCGTACGCCATCCGCTTGGGGCCGATCACCCCCAGCACGCCCAGCACCTGGCCATTGGCCGTGTAAGGGGCGGTGACCAGCGAGACGCCCTGCAGCGGCATCATCCCGGTCTCCTCGCCGATGAAGATGCGCACGCCGGGCGCCTGGATGGTCCGCTCCAGCAGCTGCAGGATCTCGCGCTTGCTGGAGAACAGCTCGAACAGCTCGCGCAGGCGCTCCAGGTCGGACAGGTCCTGCACCCCCATCAGGCGGGTCTGGCCCGCCACCAGCATGTCGTCGGCCGCCGGCTGCAGGGCCTGCTCGGCCAGCTCGATGCTGTGCGCCAGCAGCTGTTCCAGCTCGGAGCGGGCATCGCGCAGTTCCAGCAGCAGTCGGGTGCGGATCTCGGCCATCGGCAGGCCGGCGAAATGGGCATTGAGGTAGTTCGCGACCTGCTCCAGCTGGCCCGGCGCGAACTCCTGCCGGGTTTCGATGACGCGGTTCTGCACCTCGTTGTCGGCAAACACCAGGATCGCCAGCACCCGGCGCCCGTCCAGCGCCACGAAGTCGATCTGGCGGAAGGCGAACTGCTCGCGTCGCGGCGCGCTGACCACGCCGACGAAGTGGCTCATCGCCGACAACAGCTCCGAGGCGCTGCCGAGCAGGGCCTGGGTGCTGCCGCCGCCAGCCAGTTCCTGCCGCAACCGGGCCAGCTCGCCTTCGCCCGGCGGCTGCATCTGCAGCAAGCTGTCGACGAACACGCGGTAGCCATGCGCGGTCGGAACGCGCCCGGCGGAGGTGTGCGGCGAGGCCAGCAGCCCCAGGTCTTCCAGGTCACCCAGGATGTTGCGGATGGTGGCCGGACTGACCTCCAGGCCGGCCACGCGCGCCAGTGTCTGCGAGCCGACCGGCTCGCCGTCCTGGATGTAACGCGCGATCAGCGTGCGCAGCAGATGGCGCGCACGCGGGGCAAGCTGGTCGGGAGAACCGTGCATGGAATCAACCTGTGAGACACGGACACTAGATAATGGCGGCGCATCACCTTGGCAAGTCATTGGACCTCCCTCGCCCGCGTGCTAGCGTTGCGCGGCTGCTGATACCCCCTTACCCATGCTCAGACATCTTTCGATCAAGGATTTCGCCGTCGTCCGCGCCACCGAACTGGAGTTCGGGCCAGGCATGACCGTGGTTTCAGGCGAGACCGGCGCCGGCAAGTCGCTGATGGTCGACGCGCTGGGCTTCCTGTCCGGCCTGCGCGCCGACAGCGGCGTGGTCCGCCACGGCGCCGCGCGCGCCGAGCTTTCGGCCGAGTTTGCGCTGGAGCAGCTGCAGGCTGCACGCCAGTGGCTGGCCGACAACGAGCTGGACGACGAGGAGCAGTGCCAGCTGCGCCGGGTCATCCGCGCCGATGGCGGTTCGCGGGCCTGGATCAACGGCCGCCCGGTGACCCTGGCGCAACTGGGCGACCTGGCCTCGCTGCTGGTGGAGATCCACGGACAGCACGAACAGCAGGCCCTGCTGACGCGCCCGTCGCAGCTGGCCCTGCTCGACGCCTATGCGCGCAACGAGAACGAACGCCGCCAGGTGCGACGCGCCGCCGCGGCCTGGCAGGCATTGGTCGATGAATCGCTGGCGCTGTCGCAACAGGGCGACGTCAGTGACCGGATCGGCTTCCTGGAGCACCAGCTGCGCGAGCTGGACCGTGAAGACCTGGAGCCGGAGTCGATTGCCGCACTCGGCGCCAGCCACCGCCGCCAGGCCCATGCCAGCGCCCTGCTGAGCGCCTGCCAGGCCGCCAGCAACCAGCTCAACGGCGACGACGGCAGCTCCGCGCTGGACCTGCTGCAGCAGGTGCGCCACGAGCTGTCGCGCCTGATCGAGCACGACGCGCGCCTGGGCGAGGTGGATGGCCTGATCGAGAACGCTTCGATCCAGCTGCACGAAGCCCTGTCGCTGCTGGATCGGGTGCATGACGACCTCGACGCCGACCCGGAACAGTTCGAGGAGAACGAGCGCCGCCTCGGCCGTCTGCACGACCTGGCCCGCAAGCACCGCGTGCCGATGGACGAGCTGGGTGCGCAGCGCGAGCGCATGCACGCCGAAGTGGAACAGCTGCGCGGCGCCGACGAACGCCTGCAGCGCCTGGCCGGCGAGATCGACAAGGCCGCCGCCGCCTGGCGCGCACAGGCCGAAGTGCTGACCGCCAGCCGTCGCAGCGCTGCTGCCGAGCTGTCGGCCACCACCACTGGCATCATCGCCGAGCTGGGCATGGGCGGCGGCCAGTTCCTGATCGAGCTGGAACCGCAGGACGCCGGCAAGCCCGACCCGCAGGGTGCCGAGCGCGTGGAATTCCTGGTCGCAGCCAATGCCGGCCAGCCGCCGCGCGCCCTGCGCAAGGTGGCCTCCGGCGGCGAACTGTCACGCATCTCGCTGGCCATCGAAGTGGCCGCGCTGGACCTGGATGCCGTACCGACCATGGTGTTCGACGAAGTCGACTCCGGCATCGGCGGCGCGGTAGCCGACATCGTCGGCCAGAAGCTGCGCGCGCTCGGCGAGAAGCGCCAGGTGCTGTGCGTGACCCACCTGCCGCAGGTTGCCTCCAAGGGCCATGCCCATTACCGGGTCAGCAAGGCCCCGGTGGAAGGCATGACCCAGAGCGCCGTGGAAAAGCTGGACAGCAAGGCGCGCGAGGAAGAGCTGGCGCGCATGCTCGGCGGCGTGGAAGTGAGCAAGGAAGCGCGCGCCGCCGCGCGCAAGCTGCTGCAGGTGTAACGCCGCCCGAGCCGGGCATAGGCCCGGCTTCCGCGCGGTAGTGCCGGCCGCTGGCCAGCAACCCAACACGGGTGGGCGAAGATCGTGAGGTTGCCGGCCAGCGGCCGGCGCTACCCCCGTGGCTGCGTCAGGTCGACGTTCTCCACCAGGAAATCAAGAAACGCGCGCACCCGCAGCGGCAGGTAGCCGCCCTGCCCCAGGAACACCGCGTGCACCTCTTCCAGGTCACCGGGGTTGGCCTCTTCCAGCACCGGCAGCAGGCGCCCGGCGGCAATATCCTGCTGCACCTGGAATGCTGCCAGCCGCGCCATGCCCAACCCACCCAACACCAGCTGGCGCAGCGCATCGCCGTTGCTGGCGCGCGCGTTGCCACTGGGCAGCAGCATGCGCTCGCGCCCGTCCTGCAGCAACGGCCAGCCCTGCATCGCGCGCGCATGGCCGATATCCAGCCGGTTGTGCGACTGCATCTCCTCGGCGTTGCGCGGCAGTCCATGCCGCTGCGCGTAGGCGGGCGCAGCCACGATCATCATCCGCGTCGCGCCCAGCCGCCGCGCCACCAGGCTCGAGCTCTTCAGCGGACCGGCCCGCACCGCCACGTCGGTGCGCTGCTCCAGCAGGTCGATCACCTCGTCGTTGAGGGTCAGGTCCACGCCTACCTGCGGATTGCGCTGCAGGAACGCCGGCAGCAACGGCAACAGGAAATGCTGGCCGAACGGCACGTTGGAATTGACCCGCAGGCGTCCACGCGGCTCGGCGTGAGCACTGGCGCAGCGCTCGGCCTCGTCCAGGTCGGCCAGCACGCGCAGGCCGCGCTCGTAGAACGCGCAGCCCTCGGGAGTCAGCTGCAGCTGGCGGGTGGAACGCTGCAGCAGGCGCGTCCCCAGCCGTTGTTCCAGCCTCGCCACCAGCTTGCTGACCGCCGACGGGGTCATCTCCAACGTTCGGGCGGCTGCGGAAAAGCCCCCGGTCTCGATCACCCGCACGAACACTTCCAGTTCGCCGGATCGGTTGATGTCGGAGCGCGCCATGGCAATGAATCCAGTTCACAGATGATTGTCCATGCGCAGTCTAGTTCACAGATGAGTACGGAATCACCATGGCCTTCCCTCCACCCGGGATTGCCCGATGAATCGTTTCAGCCAGTTCGTCACAACCGCATTGATCGGCCTGTCCAGTGCCGCCAGCGCCGCCAGCGACGCCCCTGCGCCACACTGGGTCGCCAGCTGGCAGGCCAGCCCGCAACCGGTCTGGGGCGCGGAATTCCTGTTTCCGACCCTGGTCCCAGCCGCTCTGCAGGACCAGACCTTCCGCCAGACGGCACGTATCAGCCTGGGCGGGCCCCGGCTGCGGGTGCGGCTGAGCAATGCCTACGGCACTCAACCACTGCGGATCGGGGCGGCGAGCGTGGCCGCCCGGGCGGGGGACACCCCGCAGCCGCTCAGTTTCGAAGGCCAGCCCGGGGTACTGATCGGCCCCGGGCAGGAACGGCTGAGCGATCCGCTGCCACTGGCCACGGCTGACCGGCAGGCGCTGCAGGTCAGCGTCTTCGTGCCGGGGCCGATGCCGGTACAGACGTTCCATTGGGAGGGCAGGCAGACCAGTTGGATTGCGCCTGGCGACCAGAGCCAGGCCCAGGCCCTGAGCGGGGCCAGCAGCACCACGGCCCGCCTGTTCCTGGCCGGCATCGAGGTCGAGGCGCCGACCAGCGCACGCAGCGTGGTGGTGATCGGCGATTCGATCACCGACGGCGCCACCGCCAGCCTCGACCAGGACCAGCGCTGGACCGACCATCTGGCCGCGCGTTTGGCACCGCGGGGCATCGCCGTGGTCAATGCCGGCATCTCCGGTGGCCGCCTCTTGCGCGACGGCATGGGGGAATCCGCGCTCGCCCGCTTCCAACGCGATGCACTGGATCAGCCTGGCGTGTCCAGCGTGATCGTGCTGATCGGCATCAACGACATCAGCTGGCCCGGCACCGCCTTCGCCCGCAAGCAGGCGCGGCCCACGCTTGCCGAGCTGCAGGCAAGCTACCGCGCCCTGGCCGAACAGGCCCATCGGCGGGGTCTACGCATCCTCGGCGCCACCCTGATGCCGTTCGCCGGCGCCCTGCCCGGCACGCCGCTGGACGACTACTACCACCCGGACAAGGACGCCGTGCGCCGCCAGCTCAATGCCTGGCTGCGCACCGACGGGCCGTTCGACGCGGTGATCGACCTGGACGCGGCCCTGCGCGATCCGGCCGATCCGTCACGGATGGCCGCTGCCTACGACTCCGGCGATCACCTGCATCCGGGTGATGCGGGGAACCGGGCGATGGCCGAGGCGGTGGATCTGAAGATCCTGCTGGGTCGCAAGGGGTCAGAGCCCTTTGCTCGTGCAAAGGGATCCGACTCCGCGGGGCGCCCGGGCTCAGAGCCCTTTCCTGAAGGGAACAGACCCTGACCCCAGCAACGAAAAACCCCGGGCAGGCCCGGGGTTTCGTCGCATCTGGCTGGCCGGATCGGCTTACTTGCGCTTCTTGCGCACGTACAGCACCAGCGAGTGCTCTTCCAGTTCGTAGCCGTGGTCGGCTGCGATCTTGCGCTGCAGCTCCTCGATCTCATGGCTCTCGAACTCGATGATCTTGCCGCTGTCCACGTCGACCATGTGGTCGTGGTGGCCGCCACGGTCAAGCTCGTAGACCGCCTGGCCGCCCTCGAAATTGTGCTTGAGCACGAGGCCGGCGGCCTCGAACTGGGTCAGCACCCTGTACACCGTCGCCAGGCCGATCTCGTCGCCATGCTCCAGCAGCTGGCGGTAGATGTCTTCGGCGGTCATGTGGTGCTGGGCATTGCGCTGCTCGAGCAGCGCCAGGATCCGCATCCGCGGATGGGTCACCTTCAGGCCGACTTTACGCAGGTCGTGGGTTTCCATAGGTCTCCGTTCATTGGCGATTTAGCGCCAGCTGCCTCGGATTGGGTCGCGGTGGCACGCCGGGAGTGTATCATCGGTTTGATTTCCCCAACCGCCAGTCCCGATGCGCAATCTCCTGTTGGTCGCCGCCGTCGCCCTGTCCACCACCGGGTGCGGCATCATCTACAAGCAACCCATCTATCAGGGCAACCTGATCCGGGAAGATGCCGTGGCCAAGCTGCAGGTCGGGCAGAGCAAGCAGCAGGTCACCGCGCTGCTGGGCACCCCGTCCATTCCCGATCCGTTCCACGCCCAGCGCTGGGACTACACCTCCAGCCAGCGGGTGAACCGCCTGGGACGTACTGAAGTGAAGAACTTCGTGGTGTTCTTCGAGAATGACACCGTGACCCGTTGGGAAGGCGATTACTTCCCGGGCAACGACAAGGCCCTGGCCCAGCAGACCGTGCGCCAGTTCGGCCGCAACCTGCCGAAGGACAAGAAGAAGAAGGGCCGCTGAGGCCCCCTGCCCGTCCCCACGGACGGGTTGCGGGTATCAACCGCCGAGCGCGCGGCGCCGGCGGTTGTCCTTGGGGTCGGCCAGCAACGGGCGTAGCAGCTCAATGCGGTCACCCTCCAGCAACACCTGCTGCGGGCGCGCCAGTACGCCATGCACGGCCACGGCCGGGCATCGGTCACTGCCTTCCAGCGCGGCGGCGGCAATGGCATCGGCCACGGTCGCGCCCTCGTCCAGCTGCAGCCGGCGCGACAGCACCTGCTGCGGCCAGGCCAGCACCACCTCGACCTCGATCATCGCTCAGGCCTCGTCGGCGACGCGGACGAAATCATTGACCATCCGATCGGCCAGACCCTGGAAGCCGATCGCCAGGGCCGGCCCCAGCAGGCGCGAGCTGGGCTCGAATTCCAGGGTCAGGGTGACCTTGCAGGCGTCCTCGGCCAGCGCATGGAATTCCCAGCGGCCGTGCAACTGCTTGAACGGGCCATCACGCAGCTGCATGTCGATGCTGTGCGGGCGCTGCAGGGTGTTTTCGGTCTGGAACCAGGTGCTGAACGAACCCAGGCCCAAGTCCAGGCGCGCCACCAGCCGGTCCTCGCCCTGCTCCAGGATCTGGGCAGCCGAGCACCAGCGGAAGCGGCGCGGATAGGCCTGGACATCGTTGACCAGGTCGAACATGCGCGCGGACGAATGTTCGACCAGGGCGCTGCGGCGGATAGTAGGCATGAATACAGGACGTTTCGGCAATCGACCGGGCGGGCCCGAATCGGAGACAATACGGAAATGAGCAAGAACAGCGGCAAGGATAAAGCAAAGAGCGCGACGGCCAACAAGACCATCGCGTTGAACAAGCGTGCCCGCCACGAGTACCACATCGAAGAACGCTTCGAGGCCGGCCTGGCACTGCAGGGCTGGGAGGTGAAGTCGATCCGCGCTGGCCGCGGCAACATCATCGATGCCTACGCCTACGTGAAGCACGGCGAGATCTTCCTGATCGGCGCCCAGATCACCCCGTTGATCCAGGCCTCCACCCACGTGGTGGCCAACGACCGGCGCGAGCGCAAGCTGCTGCTGCACCGGAGCGAGATCGACAAGCTGGTCGGCAAGGTCGAGCGCGATGGCTACACCATCGTGCCCACCGCGATGTACTGGAGCAAGAACAAGATCAAGCTCGAAGTCGCGCTGGCCAAGGGCAAGCAGACCCACGACAAGCGCGATGCCGCCAAGGACCGCGACTGGGCGATCGAGAAGCAGCGCGTGATGCGTCGCGGCAACCGCGACGCGTAAGGCCGCTGCGCATCACCCTGTAAAGCCGAGCCATGCTCGGCTGTCTTGGTCTTCTGTAGAGCCGAGCCATGCTCGGCTTCGGTAAGAAAAGCAGTCGAGCATGGCTCGACGCTACAAAAGGCGGGTCACCCCGCCAGCATGCCCTGCCCGCGCATGCGCGGCGCCAGCGCCGCGTGCATCACCGCCAGGTGCATCACCACCGCCAGTTCCGGCGCGTAGCGGTCATCGCCTTCCCGCCACTGCTGGGCCAGCTGCGCGGCATCATCGGGCAGCAACGACAGCAACTGGGCATCATCCAGCGCATCGGCGGCGCCCTGCAGCTGGCGCGCCAACTGCCGCGACTGCCACACGTGCACGCCAATACTGAGACTGGCCAGCGACATCAGGACCACGGCCAGCCCGTGCTCGAACCACTGCGACAGCACTTCCGGCCCCCACAGCAGGGCCGCCAGTACGGCCAGGCCCGGTAGGCGCCAGCCGAGCCAATGGATGCGACCGCGCTGCGACCAGTGCACCACCACCGCGCTGGCGACCAGTGCCGCCGCGGCCGTGGCCGGCAACTCCGTCACCCAGGTGGCCGCCAGCAGCACCGCCAGCACGGCCCAGACCCAGCCGGGCGGCAACGCGCGCCGCCGATAGTCGGCACCGACCGGCCCGATCAGCTGTCGCAGGCTGCGTTGTTGGCTTGCCTCGGTCACCCACAGTCTCCGTGTCTGTCCTGGCCTGGATCGTGATGGCCAGTGTGTCGCAAATTCGTGCCCATGACGTTACCAATCCGCTATGACGGTGGCTCTACAACGTGTTGTGGATTGCAAAGGTGACTGTTCAGCTGTTTTGCCGTAGCATTGCAACCGTTGGGCAGGCCCTGACCGTGGCAACGCGGCATCGGCCCTGTACCTTGCAGCACTGTAGAAACCGGGGGTGCATTGGTTTCGACGGGGGTTGTGAAGTCGCCTGGCGCATGCCGAGGGGGTAGCTTTCCTCGTAAATCCAGCTGCAAAACTCTAGTTGCCAACGACGACAACTACGCTCTGGCCGCTTAAGGCCTAAGCCTCGAAACCGCTTGTGTCCATGCTCGCGGTGTAGAGTCACTATCATGGAATCGCGCTGGGTGGCTGCCTGTCAGTCCGGCACTAGAACACAACAGGCTGGTTCCCGGATGCGCTTTGCACGCCGTGCTGTTCGGGGACGAGATCCAACGGTGAGCTAAGCATGTAGTGCTGGGGATGGAGTGCCTTCGGACGGCGGTTCAATTCCGCCCACCTCCACCAACGAACGGTTCGCCAAGGACCGGAGAAGCCCGGAAACCCCCGCATCACAAGGGTTTCCGGGCTTTTTTATTGTCCGCAGCAGACCGGGGCAATCCGTTTCAATCCATGAGACGGTGGGGGTATATCAAGGGGTATCCGACCGCACCCACTGAAGCGATACCCCCAATGCCACTGACCGACGCAGCCATCAGGCGCGCCAAGCCCAGCGACAAGCCGCAGAAGATCACCGACGGTGGCGGCCTGTACCTCTATCTCACCCCGACCGGCGCGCGCAGCTGGCGCTGGAAGTACCGCATCGCCGGCAAGGAGAAACTGCTGTCGATCGGCCTGTACCCGGATGTCTCCTTGGCGCGCGCCCGCGAGGCCCGCGACGAAGCCCGCCGGCTACTGGCCCGAGGCGTCGACCCGGGCGCGCAGAAGAAGGCTGCCGCCCTCGCCCACTCCGCCTTAGGCTCGGACAGCTTCGAGACCATCGCCAATGAGTGGCTGGCCACACGCCCCTGGGTGCCCAGCTATGCGGAGAAGGTCGAGGCCTGGATGAAGAACGACGTAT
Organism: Stenotrophomonas sp. YJH_SMC_120; assembly: GCF_059368675.1. Classification (NCBI taxonomy): domain Bacteria; kingdom Pseudomonadati; phylum Pseudomonadota; class Gammaproteobacteria; order Lysobacterales; family Lysobacteraceae; genus Stenotrophomonas; species Stenotrophomonas sp. YJH_SMC_120. The sequence goes on along the minus strand of NZ_JCAFRY010000024.1, from coordinate 16,324 downwards.
TCCCGTGGATCGGGTCGCGTTCCGTAGGTGAACTCACCGCTCCTGACTTCCTTCGGGTGGCCCGTCGCATCGAGGACCGCGGCGCGATCGAATCCGCGCACCGGATCATGCAGAACTGCGGCCAGATCATGCGGTACGCCGTGGCCACCGGCCGCGCCGAGCGGAACCCCGTTGCGGACCTGAAGGGAGCGCTCGCGCCACCCAAGGAGGCCCACCATGCGGCGATTACCGACCCCGTGCAGCTTGGTGGCCTGCTGCGCTCCATCGAGGCATACAGCGGATCTGCCGTCACCCGCGCGGCGCTGCGCCTGGCGCCGCTGGTGTTCCTGCGTCCTGGCGAACTGCGACATGCGGAATGGGAGGAATTCGACCTCGACGCGGCCGTGTGGACCATCCCCGCCAACAAGATGAAGATGCGTGCTGTGCACCTGGTGCCGCTGTCCAGGAAGGCGCTGCAGATCTTGGAGGACATCAAGCCGATAACCGGCCGGCACAAGTGGGTGTTCTCTGGCGCCCGCGACCCCAAACGCCCGATGTCGGAGAACGCCGTTACCGCAGCGCTGCGCAACATGGGTTACGACCGCACGATGATGACCGGCCACGGCTTCCGCGCGACGGCTCGCACCATTCTGGACGAGGTCCTGCACTTCCGCCCGGACATCATCGAGCACCAGCTTGCTCACGCGGTGAAGGATCCCAACGGTCGGGCTTACAACCGCACATCGCACCTGCAGGAGCGTGTGCGGATGATGCAGGTCTGGGCGGATTACCTCGATGGCCTGCGCGATGGCAACGTGGTGAAGCTGCGGGCCGGATGACGCCTACACGCCCCGCCGCATCTGCTCCAGCCCCGCCCTCAACCGCGCCTTGCTACGGACGTCCCTCGCGCGGGGCTTCGTCTCTGTCGGCGGCTTGCGCGGCTCCAGCGCTGCCTTGATCCGCTCGATCTCCTTCGCTCCGGCCTCAGCCAAGCGCCGAGCCTGTTGCTGCTGCTCGCGGGTCGGCGGCAGACCAGGCAGTGGCGGGGGCAACTGGACCGGCGTGCTGTCGGTCAGACGGGCGACGGCCTCACGCAGAGGCAGCTCGGGATACAGCCGCGCTGCGCACCAGCGCTCGGCGTACCGCTTCGCCTGCCGGACGTTGGCTGCGCGCACTTCCTTCACCTGCCACATCTTCTGGCCTTCCATCCATAACCGGACCCCAGGGCCGCCGCCAGGTGTGACGCTGGCCGTCTCCCGGCCGTTGTACCAAAGCGCCCAGCGCTCGCCGGTCTGGACCCAGCCAGAGGGGATCGGGGCGGTGCGGAAGCCGTGGGAGTACTGCATGGCCTGAAGGATACGGCCGGCGGTCGCAAAGGCTGCGACAAGGGATCGTTCACCGGCTGAACCGTTCGGGATCACGCCCCGGCCACGGCCTTCAGGGCTACCCTCCGGCCATGTGCGGCCGATTCGTCCAGCTCCCCGTGATCGACTTCAGCCAGCCGGGGCTGGCTGACCTTGCCCCGGGCCTGGCCGAGATCCAGACCAGCTACAACCTCGCGCCGACACAGCGCGCCTCAGTGATTCTGGACCGGGGCGAAGGCCGACAGGTAACCCGGCTGGCCTGGGGCCTCCTGCCGTTCTGGGCCAAGGCCAAGGGCCTGCAGGGCTCGACCATCAACGCCCGAATCGAGACGGTTGTCACCAAGCCCGCCTTCCGGTCGGCGTTCAAGAAGCGCCGCTGCGTCATCCCCATGGCCGGCTACTACGAGTGGTCGGTGAGCCCCGAGGACGGGAAGAAGGATCCGTGGTTCATCCATGCCAGTTGGCCGCTGCTGGCCGCCGGGCTGTGGGAGGACACCAGCCCCCTTCTACCCGACGGCAACCTGGGCACCTTTACCATCATCACCGGCGACAGCAGCGGCGTCTCCGCTGACATCCATGACCGCATGCCGGTGTGGCTGCAGGCCGCCCAGATCGATGAGTGGATGGCCGCCAGCCCCGACGACGCCATGGCGATGCTGCTGGCCAGCGAGCCCCCGGCCATGGAGGCCTACCGCGTCAGCCGCGCGGTGAACACGCCGCGGAACAACCGCGAGGACCTGCTGCAGCAGGTTGCTTAACCTTCACTTCTCAAACAAGGGCATGATCTGCGAAAGCACGATCTTGTGGCCCTCCTTGTTCGGATGGTTGAACTGCGCCATCAACAAGTGCCGATTCCCCCTATAGGCGGCGAAAGCAGCAAGGCTGTCTGCCAACGGCACGTCCAGCTGCTTTGCCAACCCACGGATCATGGCGGCCTGCTCACCCAGTGCGTCGCCGGGCTGGTTCGGAGATGCCTGCTCATCCCATGTCGGCGTCAGTAGTACTGGGCACGCCCCCACAGAACGCACACCATCGACGATCTTGGTCAGATTGCCTTTAGCCACCTCAACACCCAGCGGTCGGTCATTCAACGCAAAATCGATGAGCACCACGCGCGGGTGGTGATCTAGCACATCTCGCTGAAAGCGAGCCAGGCCCTGCGTTGAATTCTGCCCACCTACACCAGAGGTGATGACATTCAACACGGCATGCGGATATCGATCGGCCAGGGCGTCTTCGAGCAGCCTAGGATAGGCGTCCTTCTTTCGAACCTCGGGGGTAATCGCATAGCCCGCCGGTACGCTATGACCGAACGCGACGATGTTGATGGTCTGGTTGCCCGGCCAGGCCACCTTCATATCCTTGACGACAGCTGCGATGCATCGACTGGCTTCGCCTTCATGCGCCAATGGAACCGCAAGAGACTCAGCACGACAGCTTAGGGTTGCGACTGCCACGAACAAGGCGGCAGCGATCGAGGCCACGGTCTTCATGGCGCAACGATACAGCAACTGCTCGCGGCTGTGATCTTGGTAAACCTAGCGTACTCAGCCGAACCCCAGCGGCACCTCTGTCAGGTCCACGATGAAGATCGTGGCGTTCTGAGGGCCCATAGTCACGCCGCCGACCGGGAAGGTGTTGGTGATCAGGGTCTGCGAGAACGTCTCATGCTTCGACATGAAGACTCTATTGTCGCTCGTCATGTGGAAAGCATCGGCGTAGGCAGTACACCGGTCCCGGGATATCGATGCGTAATAGAACCTGGGAGATGGGATGGCGATGCCAATCTTGGTGCCAGGGAAGAACTGGCCGACCTCAACGAACGGCGTGTTGACCGGCGGCGGCGGCAGCGGCACAACCTGCAGCACGCGCACCCCCTTCCGCCTCGAGTCATAGAAGACTGACCCGTCCTCCCCGCGCATGCGCAGCCCCACCGGCCCTGAAGCGGCCCGCTCGGTAGCGTCGAAGGTGTAGTACTCCAATGTCTTGTTCGGGGCATTGTTCGCTGCAAACACGTAACAGCTCAAACCCGACTGGACAATGGAAAACCCAGTGATGAACGCGACGCTGTCGTTGATGTACCTCACCACGTGCAGGTTCGTTGTTCCGGCAGTGCTCGCCAGCAACCCATAGGGAGACGAAGAGGCGAACGGGGGGGATCCACCCGTGGATCTGCCCTGAAAGGAACCGGTATCGAGGGTTCCCGACTTAGCCAACTGCAGGTTTCGATAGCCAGCACCGATCTGGATCTGCCCGGTTCCTTGGTTCCGCACGCGAAGTCCGACGGCCATCAGCTGTAGATCCCGTAGTGAAGGGTGATGCCGCCCACGGTGTTGGTGATCGACTGGCTCAAGAACATCTCCATCCTGACGTGGTAGTTCACCACGTCAGGATCCCAGGACCAGTTGATGCTGTTGCCCGAGATGGTCACCGAAGGCACCAGCATCCCGTACACCGACCGCTGCCCCTCGCAGGTGAAGTAGTAGAAGGGCTCGCCACCGGAGAAATCGTTGACGACGAGCCCCCCGTTCGCTTCAGGAGGTGCCACCCATTTGTTGTTGGAGTTAACCGGGTTGTAGAGCGGAAACCTGTAGGACCCGATCATCTTCGACAGCTTGGTGGTGACCGAGGTCTCCACATACCCGCTCTCGTTGCGAACACGCAGACCCACGTCGGCCATTACAGCAGCACTCCAAGTTCGACCGCAGGGACCCCGTTCGGGTAGTAGACGTAAACGCCCTCGTTGGTGATGTTCATCCGGTATCCGCCTGCGACAGTGCCATTGAACTCGAACCCACCACCTGCAACCTTGTTGATCCGCCAGCCGGTCTGGCCCGGCGAGTAGTCGTCGGACTGGATTACGCCACTAATCTTCGCGTTGGTGATAGCCGCGTCGGCGATGTTCGCATTGGTGATCCATGCCGTGCCGATCAGCGCCTGGCTGATGAACGTCTGCCCGCCCTGAATCACGAACGGCGTGGTCACCTGGCCGTTCACCAGGTTGATCACCGCGAACCGGTCAGCCTGGAACAGGATCTGGCTCTGGTAGCTGCCGTCGGGCTGATTCTCGATGCCGATGCCCATGCCAGCGGCGTAGTACTGACCGTTGGCCGCGACCTGTAGCTTCAAGCTCCACGACGCGCTGATCCGACCATCCATGTCCACGACGGCCTGAGAGGTCTGCTGCACGATCGCCTGAGTTTCGCCAACGCTCGCCTCAACTGTTTCCTGCCGGCGCGCCAGGGCGTAGTCACCCTCTGCAATGACCGTCTGGATGGTGAGCGTGCCAGCGAACACCGTGGAGTCACCTGCACCCCAGTCGCTGTCACCGGCAGCATGGACGTCAAGTTGTGCGAACAGGCCGTCGGTCTTCTGGCCAATGGCCTGCAGGCCGGTCTCCGGGTCGTTGACCTGCAGCTCCAGGGTGTTTACCCGGCCAACCACCGCGCCTGCCTGAGCGATCGCGTCGCCCACGTCCTTCCACTTCGTGCCCGGCGGCTCCTCATTGCCTGCCGTGCTGTCGTTCCACAGCCAGATCTTGCCGTTGTACACGACGGTATCGCCAGGCTGATAGGTGGCGCCGGCCTCCCAGATCAGTGGCACGATCTGGTCGATGCTCTCGATCTTGGTCAGCAAATCCTGACCAAGCGCGCTCTCCGTTATCCGTCCCGAGAAGTAGGCGTCGTAGTCCGACTGGTTTGTGCTGGCCTCTCCCATCACTCCAGCGCCCGCCGGATACCACGGGCCGATGTTGCCACTGCGGTCAACCAGCCTTGCCCAGAAGTAGAACCGCGCACCGGCGGCCAAGCCGTCCAGTTCGAGACGGTTCTGCGGGTAGGCATAGTCGCCCAGCTTCGTGGCCGTCTCGCGATTCGGGCCGGCGCTGCGCCAGATCTCAGTGCGCTGGGTGTCGGTCGCCCCAGGCGGGAATGCCCACGCCAGTCGGATCCCGAACACGATGGACGTGGCAGTCAGAGAGGTCACCGCCGGCGGCGGCTCGGTCTTGCCGGCAATCGTCGTGAGCGGGCTCATAGCCGGGAGCGAGACGGCATTGAGCGCGTTCACCGCCCTCACGCGCGCAAGATACTGGCCGGCATAGATCCCGGGCACCTCGATGCTGGTGGTGGCCACCCGCCCCTGGCGCACCCAGTTGAGGTCGTCGCGGCGCCACTCGACGTCGTAAGCAATGGCCTTGTCGGCTGGCTCCCATTGGATGGTCAGCGTCGGAGTGGCGATGCCCTGCTCGATCACCACGTGCGAAGACAGGGCCACATTGGTCGGCGGCGGCTGCACACTGGGCGGGATGATGCTGATCGGCGGCAGCTCCAGCCGGGTGCCATCGTCGATCGCGGCGTACTTCCCTGGGACGTGCTTCAGCGCCGTCACGTTGAAGGTCAGCCCCTCGCCCTCCTCGATGCCGATCACACGGAACAGTTGCAGCACCAGATCGCTGGACTCTGTGGCCCATACCGACTGCGTAACAGGCACGGCGCTCCATGGGGCCGACACCGTGACTACGCCAGTCGATGCGTTGACGCTATTGATCGTCCGCGCCTCCGTCCTACCGCTGGGGAGCGTGGCCAGCAGCGTGTCGCCGATCTCCATGGCTTCCGGAACGAGGTCCAGCGTCAGGCTGTTGGCACTGGCGGCGCGGACGCGACCAGAGTTGCGACGGCCTGCCCGGTTCGGATCGGACACCTGGATCACGTCACCAGGCATGCAGTTCAAAGAATCGAGGCCGACGGCGAACCGGATCGTCTCCGTTTCAAGGTTCTCGGTGAAGAGAATGTGGTTGCCGATGCGCTGCGCCTGGCCGCGAGAATGGCAGCCTATGGCAGTAACCTCGGTCTGGTTCACACCGTAGCGTGCGATGCCATCCAGGTGCTGCACCGGCTCGACCTTTTGCCGGCCGAAGTCGTCGGGGTCGGTCCAGGACACCAGTGCTACGGTATGCCGCGCCTTCCTGCCGCTGCCCTCGTAGCGAAACTGACCATCGACCACGTTTGCCGGGCTGTAGGTGGCGCCTGGATCCTTGGGCATGTCCGCCGAGGCCATGACCTGCCCCGCCGCATAGAAGCTGATGCCGCGGAACATGCTGGCCATGTCCTGCACCACTTTGTACGCGTCCGCTCGCGTCTGGAGATACAAGCTGCAGGTGAACCGGGGCTCCTGGCCGCCCTGCCCGTCGCTGACGAGTTGATCGCAGTACTGGGCGATCTGGTACAGCCGCCACTTATCAACCCAGTCCAGGGGGATGCGATTGCCGAGACCGAAGCGGTCGTTCGTGACGATGTCGAAGAACGCCCATGCGGGGTTGTTCGTCCATGCCGACTTGAAGGTCCCGTCCCACACGCCGCTGTACGTCCGCCCGATGGGGTCGTAATTGCTGGGCACTCGGACGATGCGGCCCCATATCCGATAAGAGCGTGACGGCACGCTCTGGAAGGCGCTTGCGTCGACCTGCACTGCGGCCAGAGCGCAGTTCGGGTAGCGCAGCTTCACATCGATGATCTCGGTCATCGACAGCACGTTCACCGTGTCCGAGATCAGAGAGTTGTTCTGGTTCGGGGTCAGTCGGCGAATGCGGATCTGCCACTGCGAGCCGGTCGGCAGGTCAATGCGGCGGCTGCGCTCGTACTGAGTGGTCGTCTTGCCCGTGATCGCATCGTTGAGCACAGTCGTGTAAGCGCCGCCATCGACGGAAAGGTCCACCGCGTAGCTGATGGAATACCCGTTGCGGTTGCCATTCTCCTCATCGACCTTCTGCAGCGCAGGCACAGCCAGCCGGATGCGAACTGCTGACAGGTCGGAGCCGCTCACCGTGCGCACGATCGGCTGGTCGCTGCGCAGCTCGACATTCACCCCGATCTCGTTCTCAACCGAAGGGAAGCCGGGGATGTACTCCTGGTCCTGCGTTCCGGATCGGGTATCGACGGTGACGCCAGCGAAGTTAAGCCCACCATCCGGGTTCTGGATCGGAACCTGATTGAGGTAGATCGACTGATTGCCGGCGACCAGGCCACGTATTTCGCCCTCGCTGACCAGGTCGATGATCCTGGCCACGGCCATCGAGTGCAGGCTGTCCGGGGTCTCCACAGGCGTGCGGCCGTTGCTGCCGCTCTTGCCACCGGCGCCGGCCAGCTGCACCGCCTGCGCGATAGAAGTTGGGACAGGAAGGTTCAAAGCTGGTCCTCCGCCATGATGCCGCCACTGATGACTGCGGAACCCGTCAGCATGCCCTTCGTGTCATGGCCGCCATACGCCACCGGCACCGGATTGCCTTGCGCCTGGGTGTTGACGGTCCCGTTCATGCTGTAGTTCGGACGGTTCTCGGGACTATCCTGCGATCCCAAGCCCTTCGGCTGCGGCCCAAGCATCTGCACCACGCCGCCGATGACCATGGCAATACCTGGCTGCAGCAGGTACGGCGCCGTAACCGGGAACACGTACGAAATGACGATCAGCACCACGCCGATGATGGTCTGGAGCACTCCTCCGCGCTTACTTCCGAGTAGAACCGGTGCAATGCGGATGTCCTCGTTCCCGGGCGGGTCCTGCAGCTGATCCTTCGTCAGGTTCTGCTTGCCGACGAAGACTGCGAAGGCCATGCCGTTCTCCTTCGCACGGGCCAGGTACTGCTGGAAGCCCGGCAGGACCGCGCACAGGGCGCGCACAGCCTCGGCAGGACTGTTCACGGCCAACCGGAAAGAGCGGCCGAAGCGGCTGCCCAGCTGGCCGTAGAGGCGGACGGTGCGCAGTCGCTCAGACACGGGCTGCCTCCTTGTGGCGGACGATGTAACGGGTACGCTCGGCCCACATGCCGCCGTAGGTGATGACCTCCGAAAGGCGGCCGTGCATGTGATGGAGCAGCTGGCCGTCGCCGAGGTACACACCGGCGTGGTTCGGGACGGGCGAACGGATCTGCATCAGCACCATGTCGCCGCGCTGCGGCTCGCCGTCGATCAGGTCGAAGCCCTCGGCGCGGAGCCGGTCAAGGCTGTACAGGTCCTGGCCCTTCTCCCACCAGTCGTCGTCGCGCTCGTACTGGCTGAGGCTGATGCCCAGCTCTCGGTCGTAGAAGTCGCGCACCAGGCTGTAGCAGTCCAACTGGCCGTGGGCGAACTGCCGGCCCACCAGCGGCGCCTCGTAGCCGCACGGCTCGATGGTCTGCAGGTCGCCGCACTCGGGATCGGCACCGATGACCTGGCCCACGCTGACGATGTGCCACGGCAGGCCGCTGGCCTCGCACATGACGCGGTCAGCATCCGAAGCCGAGGCAGGGGCGTTCGGGTGGCTATGCACAACGGCCAGCACCTCGCCCACATCCTCAGCATCGGCATAGTCCTCTGCCGGAAGTCGGAAGTGCTCGCTGGGCGTGGTGGCCACGTTGCGGCAGGGGACATAGGCCTCGCCATCGTCGCCGGCCACGATCAGGCCGCAGCACTCGCGCGGGTACTCGGCCACGGCGTGCGCCTGGATGGCCTGCAGGGTCGTCTGTTGCATGGGTGTCGCCCATAGAAAAGGCCCGCACTGGGCGGGCCTGGGTAATGAACTCGGGTTTGAATCGCGGGGATTCGTCAGCTCAACCTGACCACGTCAACCCTGACATCAGGCGCGGCATCAACCACAACTTCGCCGGAAGGTGCGTCGGCGCTGAAGGTGTAGTTGCTTTCATGCTCATGGCCGACTTTTCCGTGCAGATTGCGGACCAAGTGCAGCCGACCGCAACTCATCCGTACGTAGACATTCGCTTGGGCAGCGATGAAATCACCGTGACCCTGCCGATACAACCGCTTGACCATGAAAATCGACATCAATCAGGTCCTCAGTAGACCGGCGGCCGGGAACCCGCCGTAGGGCAGGGGCTTGTCGGCGCCGAAGCGCAGCTTGCAGCTCCCCACCCTGCCGCCACACTGATCACGCGCGGGGTCGGTGGTGGGCACGTCGTTGGCATCGGCCACGGCCGGGCCGTTGTAGCCGCAGTAGGGGCCGCGGTAGCCACCCCGGATCAGCCAGCCACAGACCCCGGCGATGACCTGGCGGCCGGGCAGCTGCTCGCCGTTGAGGTCGATCGCTGTGGTCAGCTCGAACTCGACCGTTTCCTTCGTCTCGGAGACCTTGCGCTCAACGAACCAGATCTCGTCCTGGAAGTGCTCGCCCGGGTCGGCGGTCGGATTTCCGTCGGGGAAGTTCACCGCGTCGAGGTACTTGGCCAAGGTCTGCCGGCGAATCACGCGCGCGCCAACCAGATCGTCGAACAGCAGGCACAGGGCAGTGATCCGGCCGTCGATGTTGCTGACCTTCAGGCGAGGATTCGGCGGCTGATCGCTGGTGCGGGAGAAGCCGGTGGCCTCGATCGGCCAGGGACCGTACTCCTGGCCCTGCCACCAGATCACGCCCGACTGCAGGTGCGCGTGGAAGAACAGCTGATCGGCGCCGAAGCTGCTGGCGTCCAGTTCGAACAGGGTGATGCGACCACCTGGTTCGAGTTGCTGAGCATCGGCGGTGATCATGACGCGCCGGCCTGCAAATCAGCCAGCGCTTGCTCAAGGCCCGCAACCGCCACCTCCAGGTCGCGGATGCGCTTGTCCTTCGTCTGGTGGCCACGTACACACAGCGCAACTATAGCCATCAAGTTGATGTTCATCGGCACATGACGAGTTACCTCGCGCCATGCTGTTTCAATGGCATCCATCTCGACGGAATGGGTGCCGTCGCCGCTCTCGTTGGGGACCTGCACCGTGACCTTCACCGGCCGCTCGTAGGGCTCTTTCTCTGCCACGTCATAGTCACCATCTGTCGCAATAGGAACGACGCTGTGGACATTCTCCGCAAGTAGGCTCAGGTAGCTCTTCTCGCTCTCCAAGAACTCCGGCCGGTACTTGTGGGTGATCACGACGAGACGATTGAGGTCCGTGTCAGCATCACCACTGTAGCCCTCTATGAAGTCCTTCACATCGGCCGAAGAAGTTGGATTGAAGGACACCGCACTGCAGGATCCGTCTGGCGCCAACAAGAGCTGACCAGAGCTGTTGGTCGCTCCATTCGGCCTCAGAAATACAGCGCTACCACTGGCACCTGTCGCCAGCACGACGTTCGACGTTGTGCTGGCAAATGTGAGATTTGCAGATATTCCACCACTTACCGACACCGGCCCATTGAGATTGATGGCAGAGCCACGAATGGACAAAGGGGAGTAACTACTGTTCGCGTTGTTTACGGCGTCCAGAGTCACGCCTGATGCACCCTCGGTTCGGAAGAACAGTTGGTCACCTGAGGTGTTTGGGGTAACGCGAAGCGTTCCCCCGTAGATCACCATGTCACCATTAAGAGTGCCACCGGACTTGGGAAGCGATGGACTGTCCGGACCGAACAATTGACCGAAATTATCGTTGGTCTTTTCGAAGGCGGTCTTCGCCGGGTCGCCCTTGTAGGTTCCATGGTCAGTGGTCGTGTCGATAATCTGGCGGGCCATGGTTACTCCTTACGGCTGGAACGTCTGTTCGAACGTGGCGTTGAGCGTGAACACGTCATTGCCATGGGGAATTAGGTTGTACGTCTTGCACAGGTACAGGCCCTGGACGCCGAGCGGTGGCGTCCACAGGAAAGACACCGCACCCTTGCGGGCGCGCAGGAAGGCCAGCGCCGGCCTAACCTTCGACTTGCGTCCGACGATGGAAATCGGCCAGGACTGCGTTTCGTTGTTCAGGCCATCAGCAGCGGTCTGCCGATAGCCGTCGCCGAACCTGGCCTCACGGGTGAGGAAGTCGCCGGTGCCTGTGATCTCGGTGCGCACGCACCAGGTGAAGACCTCAGCCATTGCTCACCCTCATCTGATGGAAGAGGCCGCCGGGCCGCGACTGTTGGGTGGCCCACTCGTTCATCTTGGAAGTGAAGAACTGATTGAGCCGGCGAGCGTCCTCGCTGCCATCGCCCTGTTGGGTGGTGCTGGTGCCATCGGACGAAATGTTCATCGTGGTGTTGAAGTTGTTGGTGATCCCGCCACCGCCGCCAATGGCGGATGCGGGCATGCCTGCGGTGATAGGGCGAACCGAACCAGCGTCGCCGGGGATCAGATAGGTCTTCCCACCCTGGTCGAACAGTTCGGGCCGACCGCCCTCACCCACCCGGTACATGCTGCCGGCGGCAACCGGGCCGCCACCGGCGCGGCCGCCAGCCATCCCACCGATTGCGCTGCCGACCGCGTTGATCCAGCTCGACCCCGCCCCGCTGTAGCTGCTGGCCCAGCTGCCGATCATCTGGAAGATCTGCGAAGCCGCCGCCTGGGCAGCCATCTTCTGCAGCGTCTTCGCGAAGCTCTGAACCATCCCGCCCAACCCTTCGGAGAACGGATCGAACAGGAAGTCGGCGAAGGCATCCTGCATGTTCCGGGCGGCCTGGTCGGCGTAGGTGCTCCACTGCCCAAAGGTCTGCTCCACCGACGAGCTGGTGTCGTCGTCGATACCGAACATGCCGTCGAAGGCGTCGGCGAACTTCTGGGCGCTCTCGCCCATGATCGATTCGGCCTCGTCGATGTTGCCGAGCATATCCAGCAGCGAAGCGCTGGAACGGAGCGCGGACTGCGCGGCCGCGTCGATGCCCTTCAGGCCGCCGGACTGGATCTCGTAGTTGACCCGGCTCAGCTCCGAGCTATCGCCGAACAGGGCGATCTGCCGCTCCAGCTGCTCATTGGTGGACCGATAGGAGTCCTGCAGCTTCTTGGCCTGCTTGTCCTGCTGCGTTGCAGCCGCCGACTTCTTCTTCTCGCCCTCCGCCCACGTGGCCTGGAGCTTTGCTTCCCACTCCGCTGCCCGGCGCAGTTGCTCGGTCTGGTCCTTGGTTGCTTGGATCTCTTCCGCCGTGGCTTGGGTGCGTCGACCCCGAGGGCCGCTCCTTGCCCCCTCTGGGATGCCGGCTCCGCCACCCTGCATGGCAGCCCAGCCCTTGTCGGCATAGGCGGTGCCGGCCATGTAGTCCTTGGCGAAGGCGTCCCATCCGCCTCCCTGCGATCCGAACAGGCCGCTGTACTGGCCGGTGGCCAGCTTGATGACTGCGTTGCCCTGCTTCTCCACCGCCACCAGGCCGCCCCGCAGCCGATCGAGCCAGTCCTCGACCACCCCAAAGATCTCAGCCGCCTTGCCGATCTCGCGGAACGCCGAGGCGATCCCGTGAGCGACATCGCGGACGCCACCTCCCTCCTTGGCAACGTCTACCAGCTGCGTGGTCAAGTCAGTCAGCGTGGGCAAAAGCTCGCTGGCCAGCTGGGTGAACCAGCCCTGCGTTGCGGCGCGCAGGTCGTCCAGGCGATCGTTGAACTCGGCCGCAGCCCCTGCAGTGTCCGAGTCGATGACGATGCCAAGCGAACGCGCACGTTCCTCCATCGTCCGCATGCCGTCGGCACCAAGACTGAGGAACTCCAGGAACTCCGAGCCCGACTTGCCGAACAGCTGCATCGCCAGCGCGGTCTTCGTGGTCTCGTTGCTGATGCCAGCGAACCGATTCTGCACCTCGGGCAGAAGGTCCTCGAAGCTCCGAAGGTTACCGGCCTGGTCCTTGACCGAGATGCCGAGTGCCTTGAACGTCTTGTCCGCGTCGCTGCCGGCTTTCGACGCATCCGCAATGTTCTTGCTGAACTTGGGGATGATCCCGACCAGCCCCTCCAGGTCCGAGCCAGTCATCTTGGCAGCGTAGCCCCACCCCGACAGCGTCTCCGTCGAGATGCTGAACCTGGCCGACAGTTCGTCGATGCGATCGGCAGCATTGATCGCATTGCTCAGGCCGGTGATCGCTGCGTCCACGCTCGCGAATGCAGCGATCACACCGCCGATCACGCTGCCGATGGCAGTGAACCCGGCCACTATGCCCTTGCTGACACCCGCCGCAGTCTGGCCCATGGATTTCATGGACTTCTCGGCCCGCTGGGTGTCCGTCACGAACGACCCGGTTTTCATCAACAGGTCGATGACGATGGAGCCGGCAGTTGCCATGCGATCAGCCTCTCGGGGGTTTCAAGCCGAATGCTGCAAGGGTTCGCAGGTCGGCGTCGGGGAACTCATGGGCAACCGGCGTCGGCTGCAGGAAGTCGAGGTTCTTCTGAATCGACCCGCCGAAGCTGGCGCCGATAAGCGCTGCTGGTCGGTGGTAGCGATGCAGATCGTCAAACGGGTACAGCTGATAGAACGCCAGCCATCGCTGAAATTCAGGCTCGGGCAGATCGTCGATCTCCCCGAGAGTCTTGCCGAGCGCGAGGCCTAGGATGCAGCTGAAGTACTCGCGTCCACGCTCGGCGATGACTTTTTTGCGTCTTCACCGATCCCGGCCACGGCCATGACGTGGGGGAACAGGTCGGTGAGGCCATTCGCCGTCAGGTTCTGCGACTCGGCCTCGCTCAGGACCAGCGTCCCGTCGGCGTCGCACAGGCTGGCCGCCACCAGGCGCTGCATCGCAAAGCAGGTCTCGTCTTCGTTGCCGGAAGCTTCAGCCGCGCGCCAGCGGCGCATCTGGCCGGCGCTGACCTGGCGGAAGTGCACGGTCTCGGTCGTTCCGTCGCTGAACTTCACCTCGCGCGCGACAGGGGCGTTGCTCGTCAGGATCTTGCTCTTGTCCATCAGCCGTTCTCAGTAGGTGGGGGCCGGGTACGCGACGGCTGGGCGCGCAGAGCCGGACACCCCGAAAGTCTTTGCGTGAGCCGTCAGGCCGAGTACGGCCCGTTCCAGTGGGGGACGACGCTGCCACTGCGCTGGATCGTCAGCGTGCCGCGCACGATCTCGTTGGTGGCGATGTCGATGTTCAGGTCCGCGACGTAGCCACGGAAGCCGATTGAGGTGCGCAAGGGTGATGCGGGAGGCACCAAGGCATCGCCGGTGCCCAATGTGGGCGCAGCTACGCCGTCGCTCAGGCCGATCAGCCAGTCGATGACCTCGCGCGATTCCTTCAGATCGAACAAGATCTGGTGCGACTGGCTGCGCGGGATGAAGTTGAACGGGACGCTGACCTGCCCCGGATTGCCCAGGCCGCCCTCGAACTCCTTGTCACCGACAGTGCTCAGGCAGGTGGATTCGATCTGGTCGGCAGCGCCGCCCAGGCCGGTGATGCCAGTCGGGCACTCGAACTTCAGGACCGAGGCGGTGCTGGAACTCAGCTTGTCCACGGTGAAGAGCTCGGACCCCTGGGTTTTGATGACGCCATCGGTCATTGCAAAGTCCTCTGGTCAAAGAAAAACCGCCTTTCGGCGGCTGTTGGGGTGATGCCAGCGGCTCAGCGCTGGTCGATGAAGTCGGCTTCCATGCCGACGCGGAAAAGTCCCGTGTCAGGGTCGCGGTTGTTGACCACAAGTCGATTGCAGATCAGTTCCGCGTCGAGGGCAGCCCTCACGGCGGTTGCCAGCGCCTCCACTTGACCGTCGGCGTTATCGCCGCCGCAGTAGCAGTCGATCTGAACCGTTGTGAAGTCACTGGTGGGCGCACTGCTGAGGTTGTCGAAGGGCTGACCAGATATGATCTGCCAGGTGATATAGGGCCGCTTCTCCGTCTGCTTGACGAACCCATGCCGGCCAATCCGATCACCGACGATCGCCGCGACCGCGGGCGTGTGTATGGTCTGAAACACCTTCGGGAACATCAGCGGCCTCCCCGGTTCTGCTGAGCCAGCTTCGCCACCAGTCGATCAATCCTCACGGTCAGGTCGCCGACCACCAGGTTGATCGTTTCCTCTCCGCGCTCGTTCACCGTTCGACGGATGAATGAGCGCGCAGGCTGGTGCACCGACCCATACTCCTTCAGCTGCGCCGACTTCAGGGTGCTGACCTGCTCCCCCTTGCGGCCCGGGTACATCCTGCGCTTGATCCGGACCAGGTAGCGCTCGCCGTTGCCGTCGCTGGGCGCCTTACCACGCGTGGCGATGATGTTCTGCGCCAGCAGGCCGGTGGACTCGTCGCCAGGCTCCAGCACGGCCTGCAGGTTCTGGCGCTCCTTGTCGCGCAGGAAGCGCGCCCCCTTGGCCAGCGCCAGCTTCACCGGCCCACCCTTCTTGCTCACGACCTCGGCCGGTAGGCTGCTCAGCGTCCGGATGATCCCGGGTATTCCGCTGATGTTGAACTCGACCTTCATGTCGACTACTGCCCGTCGTTGACGCCGGCCGAAACCGGGATCGTGATGTACTCCAGCCCAGACGTCTTGTCAGGCAGCAGACCTGCAACGTTGAAGATCTCGCCGCGGTGTATCAGGCGCATCGACGGCAGCAGTCCATCGCGGTGGCGCATGGTGATGCGTGCGGTGACCGCCGATTGGGTCTGCCCGGATTGGATGAACTCGCGGGCCGAGAGCGGCTCAACCGAAGCCCATACCGTGGCCACGTCGACCCACGTCGTGGTCTGCACGCCGTCCTCGTCCTTGGTCGTCACCTGCCGCTGGATCAGCAGGCGGTGGCGGAGCTTACCTGCCGGCAGGCTCATGTCAGACCCCGAGGCCGATTCGATAAGGCCATAGCAGGCTATGGGCTCCCATCGGGACTTGGACCGTCGCCCCGTCGCTGCCCTGCACGTCCTCACGCGTGCGGTACAGATGCCCCAACATCAGGAGGATTGCCGCCCTGATTGAGTCGTTGGCCAGCATAGGATCGACGCCCGCCGTACCATCCAGGACTGCGGCGGCCATGGATTCAGTGTCTTTGAACACACGGCGATTGAGAAACTGCTGAGCAGCCCCTTCTGACGCGGTCCCGTAAAGCTCCAACAGCGCGTCATCGTCCGTATCGACACGGCAATGTGCTCGTGCCTGTTCCAGGCTGATCAGCTCCATGGTCAGGCCCTGGCCTTGCCTTGCCGTGCCTTCTTGCCAGCTGGCTGTTCGCTCACGGCGTCGGCGGCCTCCGCAGCGGCTTCAGTGACAGTGGGTTCTTCCGTCACCGGCTCCGGCAGCTCTGCCGGGGGCTGTTCGCTCACGGCGTCGGCGGCCTCCGCAGCGGCTTCAGTGACAGTGGGT
>NZ_JCAFRY010000023.1:0-53532 GCF_059368675.1 Stenotrophomonas sp. YJH_SMC_120 | reverse complement strand
GACCAGCGCAATTCCGTGCTGACCCAATGGCTGCACCACTACAACTGGCACCGCCCTCACATGGGGATCGGTGGCCAGCCACCTATTTCCAGAGTCCTGCTGAACAACGTGGTGGGTTTACACAGTTAGTCGACTGCTCTTTCACCGGCCGGGAAAATCCCGCGCTGCGCGCGAGAGTCGACTGACAGTCGACTCTACAGAGTCGCAGGTCACCGGATCTCGGAGATCTCCACGCCATCCAGGCCCTGTGACAGCGTGCGTGCGTCGCCGCCCTGGCTGAGCTTGATGCGCAGGCGCACTTCGTTCTGCGAATCGGCGTAACGCAGCGCGTCCTCGTAGCTGATCTCGCCGGCCTGGTACAGCTCGAACAGGCTCTGGTCGAAGGTCTTCATGCCCAGCTGGACCGAGTCCTTCATCACTTCCTTCAGCTTGTGGATCTCGCCGTCGCGGATGTAGTCCTGCACCAGCGGCGTGCCCAGCAGGATCTCCATCGCCACCTTGCGCGAGCGGCCATCGGGCGACGGCACCAGCTGCTGCGCGACCACGCCCTTGAGATTCAGCGACAGGTCCATCAGCAGCTGGTTGCGGCGATCTTCCGGGAAGAAGTTGACGATGCGGTCCATCGCCTGGTTGGCGTTGTTGGCATGCAGGGTGCACAGCACCAGGTGGCCGGTTTCGGCGAACGCGATGGCGTGGTCCATGCCTTCGCGGGTACGCACCTCACCGATCATGATCACGTCCGGCGCCTGGCGCAGGGTGTTCTTCAGCGCGGCTTCCCAGCTGTCGGTATCGATGCCGACTTCGCGCTGGGTGATGATGCAGCCCTCGTGCTTGTGCACGAATTCGATCGGATCTTCGATGGTGATGATGTGGCCGGTAGAGTTCTGGTTGCGGTAACCGATCATCGCCGCCAGCGAGGTCGATTTACCGGTACCGGTGGCACCGACGAACAGGATGATGCCGCGCTTGGTCATCGCCAGCGTCTTGATGATCGGCGGCAGGCTCAGTTCTTCCACCGTCGGAATGCGCGTCTCGATGCGACGCAGCACCATGCCGACCTGGTTGCGCTGGTAGAAGCAGCTGACGCGGAAGCGGCCGACACCGGACAGGCCGATGGCGAAGTTGCATTCGTGGGTCTTCTCGAATTCCTCGCGCTGCGCCGGGGTCATCACGTTGAGGACCAGGTCGCGGCTCTGCTGCGGCGTGAGCGGGGTCTGCGTGATCGGCGAGATCTTGCCGTTGACCTTCATCGCCGGCGGCATGCCCGCAGTGATGAACAGGTCCGAGGCGCGCTGGTGCGCCATCAGCTTGAGGAACGAAGTGAAATCGATGGTGGTCGCAGTGGTGTTCACGGCAGGCTCCCGGAAAGCGGTTTACCAGGTAACGGTCGGTGGAGGAAACAACACGGGAACAGCAGCGCACTGGCGCACGCTGCCCCGTTACTGCCCCGCCTTACTCGAACAGGCGCTTGTCCTTGGCGTACTCACGGGCCTGGTTTCGGGTGATCAGGCTGCGCTTGACCAGGTCCTGCAGGTGCTGGTCCAGGGTCATCATGCCGTACTGCTGGCCAGTCTGGATGGCCGAGTACATCTGCGCCACCTTGTCCTCGCGGATCAGGTTGCGGATGGCCGGGGTGCCGACCATGATTTCCCACGCTGCGGTACGACCGCCGCCAACCTTCTTCAGCAGCGCCTGCGAAATGACCGCACGCAACGACTCGGACAACATCGAGCGCACCATCGGCTTTTCGCCGGCCGGGAACACGTCGATGATGCGGTCGATGGTCTTGGCCGCCGAGCTGGTGTGCAGGGTGCCGAACACCAGGTGGCCGGTTTCCGCCGCGGTCAGTGCCAGGCGGATGGTTTCCAGGTCACGAAGTTCGCCCACCAGGATGATGTCCGGGTCCTCACGCAGCGCCGAGCGCAGTGCTTCATTGAAGCCATGCGTGTCGCGGTGCACTTCGCGTTGGTTGATCAGGCACTTCTGCGAGGTATGCACGAATTCGATCGGATCCTCGACGGTGAGGATGTGGCCGTATTCGTTCTTGTTGATGTAGTCGATCATCGCCGCCAGCGTGGTCGACTTGCCCGAACCGGTCGGGCCGGTCACCAGGATCAGGCCCTGCGGCTGCTGGATCACTTCGCGGAACAGCGGCGGGCAGGCCAGGTCCTCGAGGGTGAGCACCTCGGACGGAATGGTACGGAACACCGCACCGGCACCGCGGTTCTGGTTGAACGCGTTCACTCGGAAGCGCGCCAGCGACGGGATCTCGAAGGAGAAGTCCACTTCGAGGAATTCCTCGTAATCGCGGCGCTGCTTGTCGGACATGATGTCGTACACCAGCGCATGGACCTGCTTGTGGTCCAGGGCTGGGATGTTGATCCGGCGAACGTCGCCGTCGACGCGGATCATCGGCGGCAGGCCTGCGGACAGGTGCAGGTCGGACGCTTTGTTCTTAACGGAAAACGCCAGCAGTTCGGCGATATCCATGAGCGGCTACTCCCCAATAACGGCTTCGACTGGAAGGATCTTTCCCCGGGCGGCAGTATAGCCTCCTGATTCAACGGAACGCGTTACGTGGCCACTCCCCTGCCCCAGATCCTGAGCAACCTGCATGCCGCCGCCGAGGCCGCTGGCAGGCCCGACCCACGCCTGCTGGCAGTGTCCAAGACCCAGCCGGCCGAGGCCGTGGCTGCGCTGGCCGCGCAGGGCCAGCACGCCTTCGGCGAGAACTACGTGCAGGAGGCACTGGCCAAGATGCAGGCGCTGCAGCACCTGGCGCTGGAATGGCACCTGATCGGCCACCTGCAGTCGAACAAGGCCGAGGCCGTGGCCAGCCATTTCGACTGGGTGCAGAGCGTGGACCGCCCCAAGCTGGTAACCGCGCTGGCACGCCATCGGCCGGTCGCGCGAGGCCCGCTGAACGTGCTGATTCAGGTCAACATCGACAACGAATCGAGCAAGCATGGCTGTGCACCGGAAGAAGTGGATGCACTGGCCGCAGCGATTGCCGCCGAACCCACCCTGCGCCTGCGCGGACTGATGGCGATTCCCGCGCCATGGCCCGAAGCCGAGCGCCGTCGGGATGCATTCGTGCGCATGCGCACACTTTTCCAGTCGCAGGCTGCCCAACACGCGCAGATCGACACGCTGTCGATGGGCATGAGCAGCGACTACGCCGAAGCCATCGCCGAGGGCGCCACCCTGGTGCGCATCGGCACCGCCCTGTTCGGCGCGCGCCCGCGCCCGGCCTGATTTTTCAAGGAGACTTCCATGGCAGCTGATTCCATCACCTTCATCGGCGGCGGCAACATGGCGCGCAGCCTGATCGCCGGCCTGATCCGCCAGGGCGTGCCGGCCCCGCACATCCACGTCGCCGAACCGGTGGCCGAACTGCGCCAGGCGCTGGCCGCCGACTTCGGCGTGCAGGTGCATGACAACACGAGCGATGCCGCCGCGCAGGGTGGCACCTGGCTGCTGGCGGTGAAGCCGCAGGTGCTGCGCGAAGTCTGCCAGTCTCTGCAGGCGCTGGCACAGGCGAGCCGACCGCTGGTGGTGTCGATTGCCGCCGGCATCACCAGTGCGCAGCTGCAGCGTTGGCTGGGGGGCGACCTGGCAGTGGTGCGCGCGATGCCGAACACCCCTGCCCTGCTCGGCGCAGGTGTGACCGGCCTGTTCGCCACACCGTCGGTGGACACGCAGCAGCACGCGCGGGCCGAGCAGGTGCTGGCCAGTGCTGGGCGCACGGTGTGGATCGACAGCGAGGGGCTGATGGATTCAGTGACTGCCGTTTCCGGCAGCGGCCCGGCCTATGTGTTCCTGCTGGCCGAAGCGATGGAAGCGGCGGGTATTGCCCAGGGCCTGCCGGCCGACGCCGCGCGCACGCTGGTGGTGCAGACCCTGCTGGGCGCCTCACGCATGCTGGATGAGGCTGGCGAAAGCCCGGCGGAACTGCGCCGCCGCGTGACCTCGCCCAACGGCACCACCCAGGCCGCGATCGAGAGCTTCCAGGCCGGTGGCTTCGAGGCCCTGGTGGATACGGCACTGCGCGCTGCGCAGGTGCGTGGGCAGGAACTGTCTGCGGCGAATGATTGATCCCGATGTGTGCCGACCAACGGTCGGCACCTACCATCATCCACGCATGGCGTGGATGCTCATTGCCCCAACGTGGTCATGACGAAATCGACGAAGCACTGCAACCGCGGGCGCGGCCTGCGGTCGGGCAGGTAGATCAGGTGCATCGGCCGCGGTTCGGGCAGGTAGTCGCGCAGCAGCGGCTTCAACCGCCCTGCTGCAATCTCCCCGGCCAGCAGTGCGGTCGGCTGCAGCACCAGTCCGGCCCCGGCCACGGCGGCTTCGCGCAGTGCAACACCATCATTGCAGGTCAGGCGCGCTTCCCAGTCCACCTGTTCACCGTTGGCCAGCTGCCAGCCGTGGCCACCGCGCCAGGCCAGATGGCTCAGGCAGTCATGCCCTTCCAGATCGGCGGGCGTACGCGGCGTGCCGCGCCGGCGCAGGTAGGACGGCGCCGCGCACAGGCTCATCGCATACGGTGGCAGCGGCCGCGCCACCACCTCCTGCGACGGCAGCGGCCCGACCCGGATCGCCACGTCGAAGCCGTCCTCGATCAGATCCACACGGCGGTTGCTCAGATCCAGTTCGACGTTCAGCTGCGGCTGCGCGCGCAGCAGGCCGGCCAGTTGTGGCGCCAGCACGCAGCTGCCCCAGGTGGTGGGTGCGCTGACCCGCAGCAGCCCGCGCGGTTGCACCTGCAGTCCAGCCACGTCGGCCTCGGCCTGCTGCACCTGCTCCAGCACCTGCCGGCACCCGGCCAGGTAGGCGCTGCCGGCTTCGGTCAGGCGCTGACGGCGGGTGTTCCGTTGCAGCACCGCGGTGCCCAGGTGCGCCTCCAGCTGCTGGATGTACTTGCCGACCATCACCGCCGAGACCTGCAACTGTTCAGCGGCCCCTGCAAAGCTGCCGCACTCGGCTACCGCGACGAAAGCCTGCATGCAGCGAAGGGTATCCATTGCTAATCCAGAGTTAGGAATCCGCAAAGCATACGCCGCTTACCTAACCCCGCTGTGACGGCGCAGACTGCGCTTACTCCCTCACGCAAGGAACGGCCATGAAGATCCTCCTCGTTGGTGCCAGCGGCACCCTCGGCCAGGCAGTCGCCCGCCAGCTCGGACAACAGCATCAGATTCTCGCCGCCGGCCGCAACAGTGGCGAACTGCGCGTGGACCTGACCGACGACGCCAGCGTCGCCGAACTGTTCTCGCGTACCGGCCCGGTTGATGCGGTGATTTCCACCGCCGGCAAGCTGCACTTCGGTCCGCTGCAGGACATGACGCCGGCGCAGTTCAACCTCGGCCTGCAGGACAAGCTGCTGGGCCAGGTGCGGCTGGCCCTGGCGGCGCAGCACCATCTCAACGCCGGCGGCTCGATCACCCTGACCAGCGGCATCGTCAGTGCACAGCCGATCCGCGATGGCGTCAACGCCACCTCGGTGAATGCCGCGCTGGAAGGCTTCGTGCGTGCCGCCGCGTTGGAACTGCTGCCGCGTGGCCTGCGCATCAACGTGGTCAGCCCGACCGTGCTGATCGAATCGATGGCGGCCTACGCACCCTATTTCCCGGGCTTTGAAGCGGTGAGCGCGCAGCGCGCGGCGCTGGCCTTCCAGCGTGCAGTGGAAGGCATCCAGAGCGGCGAGACGATCACGGTCTGGTAAGAAAGAAGGGACGGAGGGGATCAAGTCGTCAATGCACAAACGACATAATCCCCTCCGTCCCCTTTTCGCGGGTCATTCCCAGCGCATCGGGCCGTCGCCGCGTTCGCCAAGCACATCCCCCGGGTTGGCCAGGCGGCAGCGCTGCAGCGACAGGCAGCCGCAGCCGATGCAGCCGGTGAGCTCATCGCGCAGCAGTTGCAGCATGTGGATGCGCTCCTCCAGCTCGGTGCGCCAGCGCGCGGACAGCCTGGCCCAGTCGGCCTTGGTCGGTGCGCGCCCCTCGGGCAGGCTTTCGAAGGCACGGCCGACCGCTTCCAGCGGCATGCCCACGCGCTGCGCAACGCGGATCACGGCCAGCCGGCGCAGCACGTCGCGGCTGTAGCGGCGCTGGTTGCCCGAGGTGCGCAGGCTGCTGATCAGCCCCTTGCGCTCGTAGAAATGCAGCGCGGAAACCGCCACGCCACTGCGCTGGGCGACTTCGCCCACGCTCAGTTCCTGGGACACCATTGCTTGACCTCAACTGCTGTTGAGGTGTCATGCTGCTATCTTCGCCGCCAGTTGACAAGCGCGGCCCGCATCTGACCCGTATGACCCCGACCCTCTCGCCCGCCGCCGCCCACCTGCCGGCCGACACCTCGATCCTGTCCGCACGCTATCGCGCGACCACCCTCGGCATGGTCGCGCTGGTCGCGCTGCACGCCTTCGAGGCATTGGCCGTTGCGGCCGCGATGCCCACCGTGGCCGAGGCGCTGGATGGCCTGCGCCTGTACGCACTGGCCTTCGGCGGTACCCTGGCCACCAGCGTGATCGGCATGACCCTGGCCGGGCGCTGGGCCGATCACCATGGTCCGGCACGGCCGCTCTGGTACGGATTGGCCTGCTTCGTGCTGGGCCTGTTGCTGGCCGGCTTTGCGATGCGCATGGGCATGCTGGTGGCGGGACGCCTGCTGCAGGGCCTGGGTGCGGGTGCGATGTCGGTCTCGCTGTACGTGATGGTCGGCCGCAGCTACCCGGAGCACCTGCGGCCGAAGGTGTTCGCCGCCTTCTCGGCCGGCTGGGTGGTGCCTTCGATGGTCGGCCCGGCGTTGAGCGGCCTGATCGTGCAGCACCTGGGCTGGCGCTGGGTGTTCCTGGCGGTGCCATTGCTGGCGGTTCCGGCAGGCCTGCTGCTGCGCCCCGCGCTGGCACGCATGCAGCCCCGTCCCCCCGGCACCGCCGACGATGGACGCGGCAAGGTGGTGCGCTGGGCCAGCGGCGCCTCGCTGGCCGCGTTGCTGCTGTACTTCGGCGGTCAGCAACCGGCCCTGCCTGCCCTGCTCTGCATCGGTGTGGCGGTGCTGGCGCTGCTGTTCTGCGTACATCGACTGCTTCCGCCCGGAACACTGATCCTGCGCCGTGGCCTGCCCAGCGTGATCGCGCTGCGTGGCATCGCGGCAGCCGCCTTCTTCGCCTGCGAGGCCTACCTGCCACTGCTGCTGCAGCGCGAACGTGGCCTTTCGCCCAGCTGGGCCGGTGCCGTACTCAGTCTCGGTGCGCTGGGCTGGTTCGCCGGCTCGTGGCTGCAGGGCCACCAGCAGCGTGGCTGGTCACGCCAGCAGCTGCTGCGCGCCGGCACGATGATGATGACGGTCGGCATCGCCGCCACGCTGGCCGTGCTGTTCAACGCGGTGCCACTGCCGGTGTCGCTGCTCGGCTGGGCCGTGACCGGCTTCGGCATGGGCATGATCTACGCCAGCCTGTCGGTGTTGACGCTGTCGTTGTCGGCGCCGCGGGAGCAAGGTGCCAACACCTCGGCACTGCAGCTGAGCGAGGCCCTGTCGGTGACCACCGCGCTGGCGGCCTCCGGCGCATTGTTCGCATTGTTCGTGGAAAGCAGCCCGCACACCGGCTACCTGCTGTGCCTGACCATCACCTTCGGCCTTGCGCTGTTGGCCACGGTGATCGCGCGACGGGTGTAGGCCGCCGCATTACGGTAGTGCCGGCCGCTGGCCGGCAACCTCCGCGCACGCGGGAATCCCATGATGGTGACGGCCAGCGGCCGGCATTACCGCGTACCGGCCCCCACATCATCGATGTCCCGATGCAGGATGCGCCGCACTTCCAGCACCGCCTGCGGGGTCTCCTGCACGCTGTGGCCGGAAATGATCACCTTCTCGGACAATGCACCCGGCAGGTGCGCACTCCAGTACGGCACCAGCCCGTCATCGGATTTGTCCACCGGCAGTTCCGGTTTGCGCTGGGCGATGATCGAGTGGTACTTCAGGCCCGCTTCGATCGGCAGCTGTGCGGCGGCCTTCACGAACGGATCGCTGGCCTTGAGGTTGTCGATGCTGTTCGGAATCTTCGGCTTGGCCGTGCCATCGACCTGCTGTTCGGCCTGCGCCAGTGCCAGGAACACATCCTCGAATTTTCCGAGGATGGTCAGCGGCAGGCGTACCAGGCGACCGATCAGGCGCCCGACCTTGTTGCCGGCAATGTCGGTGCCCTGGTGCGGCGCGGCGATGAAGATCGCACGCTCCACGTTCGGCTGCGCCTTGAAATGCAGCAGCGGCCCCAGCTTGTTCTGCACCCGCTTCAGGCGCTCGCCCTTCAGGTCGTAGTTGGCCAGCAGGTCATTCCACAGTACGTCGCCCGAGTCACTGACCAGCAGGCGCGCCAGCACGCCGCCCATGCTGTGGCCGATGTAGACCATGTCCTTCGATGCACGCGTGCTGCCGTTGGGATCGAAGTGCTTCAGCGTGTCGTTGAACGCATTGGCGATCTCGTAGCGGTTCAACGCGATCGGCGCATTGGTCGGGTAGTACACCTGCCACACCTGGAACTGCTGGCGCAGCTCGGGGTCGCCCATGATCTCGTTGGCCAGGTTCACCCAGGCTTCCGGGCTGCTGGCCAGGCCGTGCAGCATGAAGATAATGCGACGATTCGGGTCCCACGGCTGCATCAGGTAGATGTGCGGTTCGCCGATGCCCTCGCTCATGCCGAACAGGGTGCGCAGCGATTGCCGGGCGAAACCGCTCTGCGCCAGCCACAGGCCATAGGCGGCGGTGAAGTTGCCGGCAAGCGGCACCTGCTCGCCATGCAGGGTGATGCGCTCGGTGGCTTCGGGCGAATAAGCGTCCAGCTCGACCCGGCGCGTACGCATCACATCGTCCAGGTTGCTGCCCTCGAAGCGCAGCAGTGCGGTGACGTTGATCGAGGACATCTCGCTGAACTCGGGCACCGAATCGTCATGGCGATGACGGCGGCCACGGCGTGCGTCGTCCTCATCCTCCTGCGGCGCCTCGGCCTTGGGGCCCTCGGGTGCGATCACCGGTGCAACCAGCTTCGGCGGGTCCATCACCATCACCAGCTCGGCACCGAAGCCATCGCGGCGATAGGTACTGCGCAGGCCGACGAAGCTGACCGTGCCGGCCGGCACCAGCTGCGCGGGAATGCTCTTCAGGTTCAGCTGCTGGTAGTTGGAGGCCAGCGACCAGCTGCCGACCGTGAGCGGCTTCGTGTAATCCTCGCCGGCCAGCGCAGCGGCGCGTGCGCGCACGAACAGCACCACTGCCGCCTTCTCGGCCGCGTAGTTGTAGTAGTCGCGCACCTGCGTCTGGCGGTCCTCGAAGGCACGGTCGGACGGTGAGCGGCCGCTGTAGAACAGGTAGGCATAGGCATAGCGCGCCGCTTCCAGCCAGGCATCCAATGCCGCATCGCTCATCGGCGGATCGCCGGCAGCCGTCTTCTTCGGCGTCATCGCCAGCGCGGCCTTCACCCACAGTTCGGACAGCGCCGACAACCGCTGCTCGACATTGAGGTCGTCGGTCATCAGCAGCGTGCTGCGGCAGACCAGGAAGTCCTTTTCGCACTGCGACTCGTCCAGGCCTGCCGCGCTGAGCGTTTCGCGCGCGGCCGGGCTGAGCTTGCCCGTGTTGAGCACGTCGGCACGCTTGTTGACCAGCGAATCGCTGGACTTGACCTGCTTGACGGTAACCATCGCGCAACCGCTGCTACCCAGCAGCAGGAAGGCAGCGAACAACACCGGCAGCAGGCGCTGCCAGCGGCGTGGGAGGAATCGGGTCATTACTGCGGGTCCTGCTCGGTGCCGGGCACGCCCTGGCGGATTACGGTGGAGAAGTGGTCGCCGCTGCCCAGGTCCAGCGCACGCTGGGTGATGCGGCCCTTGTCATGCAGCTCGGCGTACGGCACACCTGGAGCGAGCGCGCCGACCTCCTGCGCGTACTCGGCCAGGTAACCGGACAGCAGCAGGCGGTAATCCAGCGGCAGACGCGGTGCGATGTGCCGGGCCAGGTCGAAGACGATGGTGGTGCAGTTGCTGGTCAGCGTGTTGTAGAAGCCGGGCTTGGCATCCAGTTCGCGGGCCTGCGCGATGTACGCAGCGAACAGTTCCTTCAGCTGTGCGCGGTTCATGCCATGCAGGCGGTAGAGATAGACGTCCTCGCCGCGCGCGTTGGTGCGGGTGCGGATGATGTCGGTCTCCTCCGAAGCTACCAGGGTCATCTCGAACTTGCGGAAGAAGCCACCCAGCGCCGAGAACGATTCACCGCGCTCCTTGCGGATCTCCAGCGAGAACACCACGTGGCGACCGTCCTCGAAACCAAACGAGATCAGGGTGTGGGCGATGGCCGGGCCCATCCAGTACGACAGCACCAGATCGGCCGAGCGCAACTGGTCCAGGTCGTACTCGCGGCGCACCCAGCGGGCGTCGTAGTCGGTTTCGCTGCGCCAGCTGAAGTCACGTACGTTGTCCAGCACGACGTGGCGGCCATCGAAGGACACCACGTGCAGGCGCTGGGCCACGTCATCGGCCCACACGCGGTCCTGGCGCGGGGTCAGCAGCAGCCACCACAGGCCGGCCAGCGCCAGCGATGCCCCGAACGCCAGGCCCAGGCGGCACGAGACACGGCCCCGCGCGACCCGCCACGACGCCCACAGCGCTACCAGCAGCCACAGCCCGGCGACGCCGGTGGCCAGCCAGCCCGGCCCCGGCAACTGATAGGCCAGCAGCCCGGTCACCCACAGCGCCAGCAGCGCCGTGGCACTTCCCGTCATCCATCGTCCTGCGGCTTTCACTGGCATCCTGTCGCGGTCCTGAAGCCGCATAGTTAGCCACAAGCGGGTTCACCGTGGCATCTACGGCCCGTTCAGGCACACCGGCGCACCGTCTGCGGCGGCCCCCGCGGCCAGACGGATCACACAGGAGCAATGATGGGCATCACTTCCGTGGCCGGCGTTCCGGTCCAACCCCAGCACCGCGCAACCTGCCACTGCGGCACCGTCGAGCTGCTGCTGGACCTGCCGGACGGCATCGTCGATCCCCGCCGCTGCGACTGTTCGATGTGCCGGCGCCGGGGCGCCATCGCCGCCAGCGTCCCCCGCCAGGGCCTGCAGGTGCTGCGCGGGCAGAACCACCTGCAGATGTACCAGTTCAACACCCATGTGGCCGAGCACTACTTCTGTGGCGTGTGCGGCATCTACACCCATCACCGGCGCCGCTCCAACCCCGACCAGTACGGCTACAACGTGGCCTGCCTGGAAGGCATCGACCCGTTCGCGTTGGGGGTGATCCCGGTCAGCGATGGGGTCAACCACCCATCAGACCGCACCGGCTAGTGGCGCGTGCGCCGTGGCGGCGTGGCCACCTTCTGCCAGGGCGCCATGCCGCTGCGCCCCGCCCGCGCCGGGCGTTTCAGCCAGGGCCGGCGCGGCGGTGCCGGTGGCGCATCCGCGGCCGGGGGAGGAAGCGGTCGACGGCCAGGCCAGAGATGATCGAGCAGCCACATGGCAGGTCTCCGTGGGGGACGGGGACGACCAAGGCTAGGCCCGGGTGGGCATAGGCAGCGTGAGCGGGACACGACAACGGGATGACGGCGAAGGCGGGCGATGAGCCTGCTACGCAGTACGCCCGACCAACGCGTCTTTACGTTTCCGCAGCAACAGGTGCAACAACGCAGCACATGCGGCGGTCAGCAGCGCCAGTACACGCAGCAGTGTTGCCAGCGCCTCACTACTGGCGTGCTGCAGCTGCATGCGGCTCATCGCCGGTAGCAGTGCCTGCGCCTGTTCCCGCGCCCCCGTGGCCAGATAGGCACCGGCACGCGCCAGCGATGCCGGCGACGCGCCCTGCAGCTGATGGCCGATCAGCAGCGCAAGCAAGGCAGTGACTGCGGCCAATGCGATGCCCTCACCGGCTACACGCACGGTCCCGAAGATGCCGGCGGCCATGCCCGCACGCTGTACCGGCACCACGCTGACCGACAGCCCATCCATCAGCCCCCATGGCAAGGCCGTCCCTGCACCGACCAGCATCAGCCACGGCACCCACTGCGAAGGCGACGGCTGCGATGCATGGCGCGACAACAGGTACAGGCCAGAGGCACAGACCAGCAGTCCCAACGTGCACAGCCGCGCACTTCCAACGCGCTCCGCCCAGCGCGCAGCCAGCATCGGCAGCACCAGCATCGGCGCGGACAGGGCCAGCATCTGCAGCCCCACCAGGGTCGCGCTCTGTCCGTGCACACCCAGCAGCTGCAGAGGCAATACCACCAGCAGCACCACGTAGCCGAAGCAGGTCGCCACCGGCAGCAGCTGGACACCGAAGAACGCCGGTTGCGAGAACAACGAGAGGTCCAGCAGGGGTGAGCGGTGCAGCCGTTCGATGCAGACGAATACCCCTCCCAGCATCAGCGTCGCCAACAGCGCCAGTTGCACACGCACGGTATGCAGGCCGAACTCGCCCAGCCACAGCAGGGCCAGGGTCAACGCTGCCAGCATCAGGCTGAAGCCCAGCATGCCGCCGACATCCAGCCGCCCGCGTTCACCATGGCTTTCGGGCAGCACACGCGCGCCCAGTACGAAGGCGGCCAATGTCAGCACACCGCTGACGGCGAACACGCTGCGCCATCCCAATGCCTGCAGCAGCAGACCCGCAAGCAGCGGCCCCAGCGCCAACCCCGCACCGAATGTGGCGCCCAGCAGGGCGAACACACGGCCACGCATCGGCCCCTGCCAAGCATGCGCGAGCGCAGCCGTGCCGGACGCCAACGCCGCTGCGGCGGCAACGCCCTGCAGCCCGCGCGCCAGATCCAGCCACAGCAGCGTGGGCGCGAGGCAGACGACGATCGTGGCGACGGTGAAGCCTGCCGTGCCCAGCAGGAACAACCGCCGCCGGCCATAGCGGTCGGCCAGGCCACCGGCAGCGAGCAGCAGGCTGCCGAAGGTGAGCATGAAGGCATTGGTCACCCAGGCCAGCACGCTCGGCGACGACGTCACGGAACGGGCCAGCGCGGGCACCGCGACCGCACCGGCCGAGAAGGACAACGGCAACGCCAGTGCGGCCAGGCAGACGGCAAGCAGGGTCCAGCGCTGCTGCGTCTGGACAGGTACAGGGAGCATCGAAACCGGGGCCATGCGGGCCTCCATCCATCAGGGGCATTGATGATGGACAGGCCGCTATCCCTGAAAAACAGGCTCGATGGACGTTGATTGCGTCCAGATGTTCCGTAATCATATCCCGCATGGACTCCATTTCTGCCCTGCTCGCCTTCGTCCGCACCGCGGAGGCTGGCAGCATCGTCGGTGCTGCGCGTGTACTCGGCCTGTCCGCGTCGGCGGTCGGCAAGCGCATCGCCCGTCTTGAACAGGAGCTCGGCACCCGCCTGTTCCAACGCACCACCCGCCGCGTGCATCTCACCGACGAAGGCGAACTGCTGCTGCAGCGCTGCCGGCGTGCACTGGACGAGCTTTCCGAAGCACAGGCGGACCTGGCGCAGCGACAGCAAGCCCCCAGCGGGCTGCTGCGCATCGGCCTGCCCACCATCGGGTACCGCTTCCTGCTGCCGGTGCTGCCCGGCTTCCAGCAACGCTATCCGCAGGTGCAGCTGGAACTGGACTTCAACGACCGCATCGTCGATGTGGTCAGCGAAGGCCTGGACGCGGTGATACGCAGTGGTGAACTGGCCGATTCCAGCCTGACCGCACGGCGACTGGGCGGCTTTCGTTTCATCCTCTGTGCGGCGCCAGCCTATCTGCAGGCGCATGGCACGCCCGGTGATGTGGGCGAGCTGCGCCTGCATACCGCGCTGCGTTTCCGTTACCCCACCACCGGAAAGCTGCATCCGTGGCAGCTGCCGGGCATCGAAGGCGATGCGGGGGCACGCCTTCCCACGGCGATGACCTGCAACAACATGGAGGCCGTGCTGGCCGCTGCGATCGGTTGCATGGGCGTGGCCTGGATGCCTGACTTCCTCGCTGCTGACGCACTGGCCGATGGCCGCCTGCAACGGGTGCTGCCTGCACTGCCCACGCACCAGGGGCAGTTCTCGCTGCTATGGCCCGGTGGGCGCCATCCCAGTGCACGCCTGCGGGTGTTCATCGACTACGCCGTTGCGCATCTGTTCCAGGGCGACAAGGCGTAGCGGGTCCACAGAATCAGTTGGTGCCCGCCGTCTGCAGGAAATTGCGCAGCACCGGCGACGGCTGTTCCGGCTGCATGCAGAACGGCAGGTCGAAACGCGCTGCTTCGTCCTCCAGCACGCGATAGACGATCTCCTGCGGGCGGAAGCTGGCCATGCTGGCCGGGACGATCGCCACGCCGGCGTCCACCGCCACCAGCGACAACACCGCGTGCATGCCCTGCGCTTCCTGCACCACGCGCGGGGTGAACCCCGCCGCGGTGCACAGGCCCAGCACCTGTGCATGGAAGCCGATGCCCTCGCCCGCCGGCCATGAAACGAACGATTCGTCGGCCAGCATATCCACACTGACCTCCGGCGCGTCGGCCAGCGCGTGAGCGCGCGGCAGCGCAATCGCCAGGCGGTCGTGGTCGAAGTCGTGCAGCACCAGCTCGGCGGCGGGAATCGGTGGAATCAGCACGCCGACGTCGATGCGCTGCTCACGCAGCCACAACTGCTGCTGGCGTGATGTGGCTTCCTGCAGATGCAGCTGAACGTGCGGGTAAATCTGGCGAAAGCGGCGGATCAAACCTGGCAGGCGGCCATACAGCGCACTGCCGACATAGCCTACGCGCAGGCTACCGGACTGTCCGGCAGCAGCTTCGCGCGTGCGCTGCAATGCCTGCTCGGCCTGCTGCAGCGTTGCCCGCGCCTCCACCAGCAAGGTCTGCCCGGCCACGGTCAGGCCCAGCGTGCGGTTTCCACGCACGATCAGTTCACTTCCGAGCTCGTCTTCCAGCCGTCGTATCGCCGCCGTCAGCGGCGGCTGTGACATGTGCAGGCGGGCGGCGGCGCGGTGGAAATGCAGTTCTTCGGCCACGGCGACATACTGGCGAAGCAGGCGCAGGTCGATCATCTCAAAGCAGGCAGTGGGAACCCGCCTAGGGTACGCCCTCAGCCGCGCACGTCGACGCTGGCGCGGGCGATGGCCGGCCACTGCAGCGCCACCGACTCGATGCTGTCGGCACTGACCGCGCACAGATCCCTTGGGTACGCCACATGCTCGGCCTCCTGCAGGCGCAGTGCGTGGAACTGGCCATTGCTTGCGCGCAGCACCCAGCCGCCGTCCTGGCAGCGCGTGGATGCCAGATAGGCCACACCTTGCGCAACAGCTTCCGGATGCAGCTCATCGGGCTCACCCTCGATGCCCCACATGCGCGTCTTTGCCACCGGCGAAACCGCATTGACCACGATGCCATGCTCGGCGCCCTCCAGCGCCAGCACATTGACCAGGCCAAGCGCGGCCAGCTTGCCCATCGCGTAAGCGGACAGCCCGCGCTGTGCGTACTGCGGATACAGCGCGCGATCGGACGTGGTGATGACGATGCGCCCACCGCCCGCCGCGCGCATCGCCGGCCACGCCGCCTGCGCCAGCCACAGCGGCGTCTTCGCCGTCAGGCACAGCATCTGCTCCAACGTATCGTCCTCGATCACTTCCAGTGGCTGGTACTCGACCCAGCCCGCGTTGTGGATCAGGAAGTCGATGCGGCCGTGCGCCTGCAGCAGTTCCTGCATCAGCGCATGGCAACCGCTGCGATGATCGATGGGACCATTTGCGGCCTGCACTGGCAAACCCTGCCGCTGCAGCGCTTCGACGCTGCGCAGGATGCGCTGTGGATCGGCGCCGCGGCCATCGGTACCGGCACCGACGTCATGCATGACCACCTGCGCACCGCGCTCGGCCAGCAGGCGGCTGTAGGCCAGGCCCAACCCACCCGCGGCACCGGTCACCAGGCCCACCTGGCCCTCGAAGGAAATATGCGAAATCGGCTTCATGCGCACAGCTTCAGCCAAGCTCACCGGCCCCGCCAATACCGTTGACCATCGGCCACGATACGCTCTCGCTATCACCGAAAAAGGGGACGGAGGGGATTAAGTCGTAACTCGCCCTACCGTGCCTGAAACGACTTAATCCCCTCCGTCCCCTTTTTCGTTCAGCGGCTGAAGCGGCGCGCGCCGGCCACGCAGATCACCGCGACCACGGTCACCAGCACCATGCTGAGGCTGACCGACTCGTGCAGCAGCAGCGCGGCCAGGGCCAGGCCGAAGAACGGTTGCAGCAACTGCAACTGGCCGACGGCGGCGATGCCGCCCTGCGCCAGCCCGCGGTACCAGAACAGGAAGCCGATCAGCATGCTGAACACTGCCACATAGCCCAGCGCCCACCACGCCGAGGCACCAACCGCAGTGAACGAGGCCGGGCGCATCAACGCCGTCAGCGGCAGCATCACCGGCAAGGCCAGCAGCAACGCCCAACTGATCACCTGCCAACCGCCGAGATGACGGGCCAGCCGACCACCTTCGGCATAGCCCAGCCCGCACACCACGATCGCCGCCAGCATCAGCAGATCGGCCTGCAAAGATGCCTCGATGCCGTTGCGCACCGCATAGCCGACCACGCAGGCACTGCCCAGCAACGAAAACAGCCAGAACGCCGGGCGCGGCCGATCGCCACCGCGCAGCACGCCGAACACCGCAGTGCTCAACGGCAACAGGCCGAGAAACACGATGGTGTGCGCCGACGATGCGTGGCGCAGCGCGAGTGCGGTCAACAACGGAAAGCCGACTACCACCCCGAGGCTGACCACTGCCAGGCCTGGCAGGTCACTGCGCCGCGGCCACGGCTGGCGCAGCAGAAGGAGCAGGCCGAGGCCGAGCACGGCGGCAATGGTCGCGCGTGCAGCGGTGACGAATCCGGCGTCCAGCTGCAGAACCGCCAGGCGGGTGGCCGGCAGGGAGCCGGCGAAGATCACCACACCGATGAAGCCATTGATCCAACCACTCGCCGACCGTTCCACGCCTGTACTCCTGAAGGTGCCGGACGATGCCCGGCTGGACCTGCATGGAAGCATCCGGCGCGGGAAGACCCCAGCTACAATCCAGTACAGTCGCAAGTAACTGTACTGCCCACACTTCCACTACGGTTCCACCATGCCGCGCCCCCTTACCCGCATCGAATCGGTCATCCAGACCGTCCGCACCCGGATCAGTGCACGGGTCGATGGCCCCGGCTCCCGCCTGCCCTCGGTACGCGCGCAGGCGGCGGCGATGGGAGTTTCAGTCTCCACCGTGGTCGAGGCCTACGAGCGCCTGGCGGCCGAAGGCCTGATCAGTGCGCGCGCAGGCTCGGGCTTCTACGTCAGTGGCCCGGCCGCACCGCTGGCGCTGGCCGAACTGGAGCCACGGCTGGATCGCGCGGTGGATCCGCTGTGGGTATCACGGCAATCGCTGGAAACGCCCGCGGGCGACCTCAAGCCAGGGTGCGGCTGGATGCCCAGTGACTGGCTGTATCACGATGGCGTGCGCCGCGGCCTGCGCCGGCTGGCGCGTGCCGATGCCATGCAACTGGTGGACTACGCCGGCCCGCTCGGGCTGCCCGCGTTGCGCCAGCTGCTGCAAAGGCGCAGCGCCACGCTTGGCATCGATGCACCGGTGGAGCAGATCCTGCTGACCGAATCCGGTACGCACGCGGTCGATCTGCTCTGCCGTTTCCTGCTCAAGTCCGGCGACTGCGTGCTGGTCGACGACCCGAGCTACTTCAATTACCACGCGCTGCTGAAGGCGCACCAGGTGCAGGCCATCGGCGTGCCGTACACGCACAGCGGCCCGGACCTGGAGGCGTTCGCGCAGGCCCTGCAGGCACATTCGCCGCGGCTGTACATCACCAATTCCGGATTGCACAACCCGACCGGCGCGGTGCTTTCCGCGAGCTCCGCACACCGCCTGCTGGGCCTGGCCGAACGCAGCGAACTGATCATCATCGAGGATGACATCTTCGCCGACTTCGAACTGCAGCCGGCACCGCGGCTGGCCGCGCTCGATGGACTGTCACGGGTGATCCACGTCGGCAGTTTCTCCAAGACGCTGTCGGCAGCGTCGCGCTGCGGCTACATCGCCGCGCGCCACGATTGGATAGAGGCATTGACCGACCTGAAGCTGGCGACCAGCTTCGGCGGTGGCCATCTGGCCGCGCAGTTGATGCACATCGCGCTGACCGACAGCGGTTACCGCCGCCACATGCAGTCGATACGTTCGCGGCTGGCCGATGCACGCCGGCACACACTGCGGAAACTGCAGACGCTGGGTATCACGCCGTGGCTGCAGCCGGAAGCCGGCCTGTTCCTGTGGTGCCAGCTGCCCGATGGCCGCGACGCCGCCGCACTGGCGCGGCAATGCCTGCGCGAAGGCATCGTGCTGGCGCCGGGCAACGCGTTCAGCCAGTCGCAGCGCGCGGCCGACTATGTGCGTTTCAACGTTTCGCAGTGCCAGGACCCGAGGATCTGGCAGGTGCTGGCGCGCGCGCTGCGTTGAGCTGGTAATGCGCGACCAGCGCATCCACCACCACGCGGACGCCCGGCAACTGGCCGCGACGGTGCGGCAGCAACACGCTGGTGGTGACTTCGCCGGCATGCCACGCTGGCAGCACCTGCTGCAGGCGGCCGTCGGCGATGGCCGCAGCACACAGGCTGTGTGGCAGCACGGTGATGCCAAGACCCGCTTCTGCCGCCGCGATCAGCAGCTGCGATTCATTGCCGACCAGCGCCACCTGCGGCTCCACCTGCACGGTGTGGGCGTCGGCGCCGTGCAGCGTCCAGCGCGTTGCATGGCGCGCGGTCAGCAGGCCTGCATGCGCGCGTAGCTGTTCGGGCGTGTCCAGTGCCGGCGCGGCTGCCAGATAACCAGGGGACGCCACCAGCACGATGCGTTCGCTACCGAGCATGCGCTGCACCAACCCGGAATCCGGCAGCGGACCGAAGTGGCTGCGCAGGGCGATGTCGATGCCTTCCTGCGCCAGATCGATGAAACGATCACTCACTTCAACTTCGATGCGCAGCCGTGGATAGCGGCGGGCCAGTGCAGGCAAGCACGCGGCGAGCTCGCCCTGCACCACCGGAATCGAAGCGCTGATCCGCACGGTGCCGCTGGGTTCGGCCTGGCGGTCGCGGACAATGGCCTCGGCGGCCTCGACCTCGGACAACGCTGCGCGTGCGCGCTCGAAGAACTCCTGACCGACCTCGGTCAATGCGAAGCGGCGCGAACTGCGCTGCAGCAGCCGCACCTGGAGCTGTTCTTCCAGCAGCGCCACGCGCTTGCTCAGGGTCGAGCGCGGCAGGCCCAGATGGCGCCCGCCTGCAGCGAACCCGCCCTGCTCCACCGCGGTCACGAACAGGGCCAGATCGTTGAGGTTGAGCATGGACAACGTCCACAGATGTGGACTTCAGGATGCCATTCGAACGGCTTCCGGGGCAATGTCCACGCAGGCACGCTTCCCTCACCCGCCGCATCGCGGCTTGAACCGGAAATCTGCCATGACCCCGATCCTCTTCTACGGCGTGCCCTCGGGCTGCTCGTTCGGCTCCATCGTCGCCCTGGAATGGCTGCGCCAGCCGTATCACCTGTGCCGCATCGACATGCCCGGCCAGGTGCAGGGCGAGGACTACCGCCGCCTCAATCCACTGGGCGAAACCCCGACGCTGCGAACCGCGCAGGGCGAGCTGCTCAGCGAAAGCCTGGCCATCCTCAACCACCTGGCCGCGCTGGGTATCGCGCAGGGACTGGGCTTCGCACAGGGCACCTCCGGCTTCGATCGCCTCAACCATCGGCTGGCCTATCTCAACACCAGTTTCTTCGGTGCCTACGCGCCGCTCTGGCACGCACTGGAGCATGCGCAAGGCGATGACGGCGAGGCGCTGCGTGCCTATGGCACCACCAAGGTGCGCCACGCCCACCAGGCGCTGGAGCAGATGATCGGCACGGGCCCGTGGCTGCTGGGCGAACAGCGCAGCTTTGCCGATGCCTACTTCGCCGGCATCGCGCGCTGGAATGACTATCACCAGGTGGTCGATCGTCGCGAGTTTCCCAGGGTGCAGCAGCTGTTCGAGCGCCTGCAGGACGACGCCGGCGTGCAGTTCGCCCACGCCATCGAAGCGCAGCAGCCGGCAACCAGCAGCGGTGGCTTCCTCGGCGAGGTGCGGCTGGAAGACGTGCTTGAGGCCACAGCGGCCTGAGCCCTGTCCTGCCCGTGTGGCAGCGGCGCGCAATGCCTCTTGCGCGCCGCGCTACAGTGGTATGTCCCCCGCCGCAGGAATCCGCGCATGTCCACGTTCTCCGACCCGCAGGCGGTGGCCCGTTATGCCGAAGCGCCGCTGCGCCAAGTGCCCGGCTTCCTCGCCTTGCAGCAGATGAGCCGCCTGCTGCTGGCCGAACGCGTTCCCGCGCAGGGCCGTGTGCTGGTGCTGGGCGCCGGTGGCGGGCTGGAGCTGAAGGCTTTTGCCGAGGCGCAGCCGGGCTGGCAGCTGCTGGGCGTGGATCCGGCCGCGCCGATGCTGGCTCTGGCCGAGCAGACACTGGGTCCGCTGATGCCGCGCGTGCAGCTGCTGGAAGGCTACATCGACGATGCGCCCGCTCTGCGCTTCGATGGGGCCAGCTGCCTGCTGACCCTGCACTTCCTCGATGCCGGGCAGCGCCTGCACACGCTGCGCGAGCTGCACCGGCGCCTGCAGCCCGGCGCGCCGCTGGTTGTGGCCCACCACAGCGTGCCGCAGGAACCGGCCGGCAAGCTGCGCTGGTTGCAGCGCTACGCAGCGTTCGCCGAAGCCTCGGGCGTTGCCCACGCCGATGCACAGCGCGCGATCGAGGCCATTGCCGAGCGGCTGCCGCTGCTGGCCCCCGAACAGGAAGTGGCGCTGCTGCAGGAGGCCGGCTTCGACGGCGTGGAGCTGTTCTACGCAGGCTTCAGCTTCAAGGGCTGGGTGGCGTACGCCGGGTGATGCCTACGGCACCACGGTGATGCCGATGCGCTGCATCAACAGCGCCACCTGCTGCACGTCCAGCGTGGCACCACGCAGGTTGGTGCTGCGCAGGTCCAGCTCACCCAGCTCCGAGTTGGTCAGGTCGCAGTCGGTGAAGTTGGCGCTGTTCCAGTCGACGCCCTCGAACTGGCCGCCGGACAGGTCCGAGCCGGCGAAGCTGGCGCCACTCACATTCGCGCCATCCCATCGGTTTTCCCACAGCTCGCACTTTTCCAGCGTTACCCGCGAAAAATTGGCATAGCGCAGGTTCGACTTCTTGATGAACGCGCTGCAGAACCAGCTGCGCGTGGTGATCTGGTTCATGAAGCTGGCGTTGCTGAAATCCGCGCCCTGCGCACGGCACTCGCTGATCTCCAGGCCCAGCGCCTTGATGAAATTGAAATGGCACATGCTGATATCGCAGCTGTGGAAACTGGCTTCCTTCAGCGTGGCGCCATTGAAGCGGCAGCCGGCGCGGCTGTCGGCATCGTAGAAACTGCAGTTGATGAACTCGGTGCCGGTCAGGTCCGCACCGGAGAAATCGCACTCGTGGAACTGCTGGTCGACCACTTTCTGGCCGGTGTACTGGTCCGCGCCGATGCGCAGCTTGCGGTGAACGGTGGGAGACATCAGGGATTCCATGCCAAGTGCCCCGTCATGATGCCGGGCCGCGAGGCCGATCCATAGACCCCGGGGCGGGCGGGTTCACCGGCAGTCCAGCCGCCCTGTGCCCTCCCGACCAATGCATGTTGTTGCACGATTATGCACGAACGTGCAGACTTGCGGCATGAGCGCCGACCCCAGCCCCCTACCCGCCCAGCGCACCCGGCAGATCCTCGAGGAGCTGCGCCAGCAGGGCCGCGTGGTCGCCGCCGAACTCGCGCGCCGTTATGCCGTCTCCGAAGATTCGATCCGCCGCGACCTGCGCGAGCTCGCCGCCCAGGGCCTGTGCCAGCGCGTCTACGGCGGCGCCGTGCTGCCGCCGCCCAAGGAACGGCCGCTGCGCGAGCGCCTGACCCGCGACCGCGGCGACAAGGCCGAGCTGGCCGCCCGCGTCTGCGCGCTGCTGCAACCCGGCCAGGTGGTACTGCTCGATGCCGGTTCGACCAATCTGGCGATCGCCCAGCAGCTGCCGGCCGCTCTCGGGCTGACGGTGATCACCAACGCCCCGCAGATCGCCACCGCCGCCAGCATGCTCGAAGGCACTTCAGTGCAGCTGATCGGCGGGCGCCTGGCCAGCGGTGGCGGTGCGGTCGGTGCCGAGGCGTTGGCCCAGGTGCAGCGCCTGCGTGCCGACGTGTACCTGCCCGGCCCCTGCGCGGTGGACGGCGACACCGGTGTGTGGGCAATGGATTCGGAAGAAGCCACGCTGAAGCGCGCGATGGTGGCCTGCAGCAGCCGCGTCATCGTCGCCGCCACCACTGAAAAGCTCGGTGCCCGCGGCAACTGGCAGATCGCCAGCCTGGACGAGATCGACGACCTGGTGCTGACCACCACCGCACCGCCCGCCTTGGCGGCTCGCTTCCACGCCGCCGGTATCGCGGTGCACCCCACGCCTCCCTGACCGTACTGCTCATGTCCCTTGCCAACCGCGCGCGTGCCGAACAGCACGCGACCCGCGCTGCGTTCTTCATTCCCGGCTTCGCCACCGCGTTGTGGGCCACCCTGGTGCCATTCGCCAAAGCGCGCACCGGGATCAATGACGCCACGCTGGGGCTGGTGCTGCTCTGCCTCGGTGCCGGCTCGCTGCTGGCGATGCCCTTGTCCGGCGTGCTGGCCGCACGCCTCGGTTGCCGCCGGGTGATGGTGGCCAGCAGCCTGCTGATCTGCCTGACCGTGCCCGGCCTGGCGCTGGCGGGTTCGGCCTGGACGCTGGGCGTGGTGCTGTTCGTGTTCGGTGCGGCCGTGGGTGCGATGGACTGCACGATGAACGTGCAGGCCGTCATCGTCGAGCGCGAAGCACGGCGAGTGATGATGTCTGGCTTCCATGCTTTCTTCAGCATTGGCGGCTTCCTCGGCGCGGCCACCATGACCGTGCTGCTGTCCGCACAGTTGCCGCCCTTGGCATCGGTGCTGATCGGTGTCGGCACCATGCTGCTGGTGATGCTGTTGTCGGCGACGTACTGGCACAGCGAACGCATGCCGCACGACACACCGATGCTGGCCCTGCCGCATGGCATCGTGCTGTTCATCGGCGTGCTGGCGTTCGTCGCCTTCCTCGGCGAAGGTGCGATGCTCGACTGGAGCGCGGTGTTCCTCAGCGATGTACGTCGCGTCGATGCCAGCCTCGCCGGCGTCGGCTATGTGACCTTCACCCTGACCATGACCGTCGCGCGCCTGTTCGGCGATGCACTGGTGGCACGCGTGGGCCGCCAGCGCGCGATCGTGTTCGGCGCGCTGCTCGCCGCTGCCGGCGTGCTGGTGCTGACCCTGGTCACGCCGTGGCAGGCATCATTGGCGGGCTATGTGCTGATCGGCCTCGGTTGCGCCAACATCGCTCCCGCGCTGTTCTCGCTGGCCGGCCACCAGACCCGCATGCCCGGCGCGCTGGCCATCACCGCCGTTTCCACGCTGGGCTTTGCCGGCATCCTTGCCGGACCGGCGTTGATCGGCTTTGCCGCGAATCATTTCGGTCTGATTGCTGCGTTCATCGGTGTGGCCACGGCCTTGTTGCTGGTGGCCGCGTCCACACGTTGGCTGCGGGTTTAGTCCAAGGCATCAGCGCCGCCTGCGCCGCAGCTTCATCCGCAACCGGCGGTAGCCGATCACCGTGGCCGTTGCACACAACGCAGCGCCAGCCAGGCTCAGCAGCAGCAACACCGCCAGCCGGGCGGTGTCCTGACGCAGCATCGCCGGCAGGTCCCAGCTGTGCAGGAAGTAGAACAGCCAGCGACCCACGCGCTCGCGACGCCCCATCGTCAGCAACGGGTCGCCAGTGGCCAGATCGAGGTAGACCCGCGTCGCCTCGGCATCGCCGAAATCAGCCACCGCCACCGGGAAGCGGCGTACCGCTGCGCCGTTCATGGCTTCCGGTGCACGCGGGTAGAAGTACGCATCCGCTGCGAGCTGGACCCCGTACCCCTGCACGGGCGCATCGGACAACGCCCGCACCTTCTGCTGCAGCCATGCGGCCGGCAGCAACCGCGCAACCTGCAGATGACCATCACTGCCGGACACAATGCGGGTCTCGCCCTGCCCGTCCAGTAACACCGCGAACAGCTCACCATCGATGCGTCGCCACTGGATCTCCACCGGCTTGAAGCGCGCGTCGTCGACGGCCGCCAGCAGCGCCGCCGGTTCACCCAGCGCGCCATCCACCGCTACCGCGCCGCCACGATAGCGTCCGCTGTCGATCGCTTCGCGCGTACTGCTGAAGACGCCCAACGGGTTCATCGACATCAGCCCGCTGAAGATCCAGCTGAACACGAAAGCCGCAGCCACCAGCCCGATCAGATGGTGCCAGCGCATCCATGGTTCGACGTATGGCGTCTTCGCACCCGAACGGTAGTGCCCACGGAAACGCCAGCGCCACACACCCACCACGATGCCGCTGATCGCCGCCACCGTGCACAGCGCGGACAGCACGATCACCACCCACGTCCACACCGGGTCCACCGACTGCATGCGCAGGAAGTACAACCAGTGCAGCCAGGCGCCCACATAGTTCCAGCGCTGCTGCACATGCGGTGCGTCCTGCACCACTTCGCCGGTGTGTGAGGACACATACACATCCCCTGGCTGCGCGCCGCCCACTTCAACCCGGTACAGCGGCCGATGCGCATCCAGCGCACGCGAATGCGTCCAGCGGTCCTCGTCCACGCGTGTCGCGCCGACGAAGGCTTGGCCGCCCGCGAACTGTGCGGCGGATGCTTCGGCTCTCTGTGCCGACACCGGCAGCAGCGCCTGGCCGGTCACGGCAGACCAGGCGCCCACGTTGCTGCCATTGCGCACCACGTACGCAGGCTCGCCACGCAGCGTCGTCAGCGCCACAACCTCCGGCTCGGCCTGCACCACGGCAGGCAGTACCGACAGCCCCTGCAGATCGCGAGCATCCCCCAGCACCGGCAACGCCGCCAGCCGCTCACCGGGTGTCAGCTTCGGGTAACCAATGAACAGCATCACCATGCCGCTGACAAACCACAGCAACATCAGCAGGCATCCGCCGATGCCCAGCCAGCGGTGCACCAGATAGGTCCAGCGCTTGGCGGTGGATCGCAACGTCATCGCCAGCCTCCTCAGAAGCGATGATCGACGGTGAATTCGACGCGCCGGTCCGCACCCAGCAGCCACTGCGTGCTGGTGTAGTACGCGGTGGCGTAGTACGCCTTGTCGAACACGTTGAACAGCCGCGCCGACAGCCGCGTGCGCGGTGCCGCCTGCCAGGTCAGTGCCAGGTCGGTGGTGCTGTAGCCGGGCAGCTCCAAGGTGTTGGCGTTGTCGGCGTAGCGCTTGCCGACGTAACGCACGCCACCCGCCGCACTCCAGTCCGGTGCGAACTGCCAGCTCAGCCACACATTGGCCAGGCGCTCGGCCACGTTCGGTGGCACATTGCCATCACGCGACACCAGCACCGCCGGCGAACCGGTGGTTTCCAAGAAGTCCTCGAACTCGGCCTTCAGCACCGTGGCGTTGGCATCGAGCGACCAGTGCGGCGCGAAGTTCCAGTTCAAGGAGGCTTCAACGCCACGCGAGGTCTGTGCGCCCACCTGCACGCGGCGATCCGGCACCAGCGGATCGCGGCTGAGCAGCCCGGTCTTGCGGATGCGGTACGCCGCCAGCGTCCACTCGCCGCCATCGAAGGCCTGCTTCAGGCCCAACTCGATCTGCCGGCCCTTGGCCAGGTCGAAGGCCCCGTTGGCCGGGCTGATCATCAACAGGCCACTGACCGGGTCCGCCGCCTGCGAGTACTGCGCATACAGGTTCAACGTCGGCTGCAGCGCGAATACCGCGCCTCCACGCCAGCCGGTGCTGCGGTAGGTCTTCGAAAACGCGTTCTGGCCGCTGATCAGATCGGTACGATCAATGCGCGCGCGGTCGTGGCGCAGCCCACCCAGCACCGACCAGCGCTCGCTCAGCGCCAAGCGGTCTTCCACGAACAGCGCGTACTGCTCGGCACGATTACGGTAGCGCGGCAGGTTCGGCGCGTCGCTGGTGAACTGGCCCGGCACCGGATCGAACGGATCGACCGGGCCCGAGCTGCCGGCATAGGTGTTGTTGGTGTGCTTGAAGTGCGCGCGGTTGGCGTCCAGGCCCACCGCGAAGCTGTTTGCCCAACCGCCCACATTGCCCAGCACGCGCAGCGTCGAGGTCAGTCCGGTCTGGTCCTGGTTGTGGGTGATCTCGGTGTTTCCTGATCGATCGATCAAGCCGGTAGCGCGGTTGTAGACATAGGCTTCGGCATTGCGCCAATCGCGCTGGCTGTCGATCTGGTAGAGGCGCGTGCGCCATTCGACGCTTGCGTTCGGCGTCCATAGCGCATCAAGCTGGGTCCAGCGATCGCGATAGCGGATCTCGCTGTCGCCCACGTTGTAGTTGCGGTGGCGCAGCGCTTCCAGCTGGCGGCCATCCACCAGTGGCGTGCCGAAGTAGCGCATCGGCCTCTGCTGGCCCTGCGCGTGGGTCAGGGTCAGCTGCAGATCCGTGCGTGGCTGCCACAGCAGTGCGCCGGAGAAGGTGGCATCACTGCTGCGCCCGCGATCAACCCAGCCACCGCTGTAGTTGCCGCTCACGTCCAGCCGGTAGGCCAGCTCCGGCGCCAGCGCGTCGCCACTGCCGAAGCCCAGACGTGCGGTGTCCTCGCTGCCCACGGTCACGCTGATCTCGTTCTCGATGGCACCGCGCGTCGGCTTCTTCGGCACGATGTTGATGACCCCGCCAATGGCACCATCGCCATGGATGACCGAGGCCGGACCGCGCAGCACTTCGATGCGCTCGATGGACCAAGTATCGAACGGAAAGGTGATGCCCACGCCGCCATACTGGCGCAGCCCGTCGTACAGGCGCATCACGGAAGCGCCATCGGTGAAGCCACGGCTGGACAGCGCACTCAGGCCGTTGCCCGGGTGCGGCATCGCACTGATCGCACCGGCGCGGCTGATCGCATCATTGAGGTTGGTGTCGCCGCGCTGTTCCAGTTGCTCGCGCGAAATCACCGTCAGGCTGGCCGGTGTCTGCAGCACGCTCAGGCCCAACGCAGAGCCTGCGCTGGAGGTGGAAGACAGCTCGCCGCTGCGGGTATCGACCACGCGCACGGTATCCAGCGTGGTCGGTGGTGCCGCATCGGCGGCAAGTACAGAGGCGGTGTGCAGGAGCAACGCGCACATGGCAGGCAGCGTCGCCCGGCGCAGGCGCGCGGAGTTGGGGTTCGTTTTCATCTGTTCACGGCATGCAAGGCCCCCCTGCAATGGCAGGGCAGCAATCAGAAAGGGACAGACACGCGCGTGCGGGCACCGGCCGTGGCCGGCAACCTCATGAAAAAAGATCAATGCACCGCGCGTGTGGCTCAGGCAGCCATCAAGGCCGGCGGCCCACGCGCTCCCAATGTGCCGCTGATCCGTTGCGGCAACGCCCGCACCGCACCGCGCAGCGCGCGGCATATGGGCGCCATCGGCGCCAGCAGCAGCAATGCCGCCACCAGCAGGGTGATCAGCCGCGCGGCGATCAGGCAGTAATCGC
The DNA here is from genome assembly GCF_059368675.1 of Stenotrophomonas sp. YJH_SMC_120. Lineage (NCBI taxonomy): Bacteria > Pseudomonadati > Pseudomonadota > Gammaproteobacteria > Lysobacterales > Lysobacteraceae > Stenotrophomonas > Stenotrophomonas sp. YJH_SMC_120. The sequence continues at coordinate 25,879 of NZ_JCAFRY010000023.1, read as the reverse complement.
AATCCACGCCCATCTCATGGTCGGCATGTGGATCGGCAGCTGGCTTCGGCGTCGATTCGCCGTGCTGCATCGCCATCGCGTGATGATCGTGGTGCCCTTCCATCGCGTGCTGCGCATGCTCTGCGTGCATCGCATGGTCCATCGCCGCCACCGGCGCAGCGGTGGCCACGTGACCGTGCGCCAGCCAACGGCTCACCAACGGGGCGAGCAGCACCAGCAGCATGGCAAGCCATGCCAGGGACTGGAACCGGCGGTGGAGGACAGAACGACGCACACCACCATTCTACGGGGCTGCCGCCAACCCTGGACCACGTTGAGGATTTCCAGAAGGGTGGTGCGACGTTATGACGCAGCCACGGACGCAAGCGCTCTCCATGGCACCAAGGGGGACGGAAGGCACCCATACGGCCCCTTCCGTCCCCGCATCACATCGCTAGAACCGCGCCGGTTGCTGCACCGCGCGCTCCAGGAACATGACACCCGCCTGCAGGCTGTTGCGGGCGTTCTCCAACCAGCGCTCCGGATCGGCTACCGCAAATCGCTCCTGTGCATCCACATCACCCGAGTCGGCCAGATCAGCCAGCTGCAGATGGATGTGGTTCTCCACCAGGCTCACCAGCACGGCGAGCTCGGCCGATAAACCGGCGATGCGTTCGGTGAAGCCAGCGTCGTTGCTGTTCAGAGACATGTCCCCTGTTCCTATGCGTTGCGGTGTTGATGGATGGCTTCGAAACGCTCGGCACAGGCAGGCCCGCAGAACAGTCTTGCCGGATCGTTGTCGAAGTCCTCGCTGCAGTCCGGGTTGTGGCATTCCCCCATGGGAGTGAGAGGGGCAACATTGCTGGCCCGCGTTGCGTGCTGGGCCAGGGCGCGCTGCAGGTGGCGCGCTTCCATTTCCTGCGCTTCGTCGATGGTGTCCGTCATGCGGGTTGTATTTTATCGAGGGGTGGTCGCACCGATTGAGAACGTCGCAACGACGGTCAACGACGCGGATTCCGCGGCGGATCGGCGTTCGTGGTTGCAGTGGATTTCAGGCATGCAGGCTCCTTGTGCACGGGCGCCCGAAGGCGCGATGGAGAGAAACGATGGGCCGTCGTTGACGGCGATCGCATCATCCGAAAACCGGTTCTCGCCAACTGCGACGCATCGGCACGATCACAGTGATCTGCGAACGCCATCGCAGATCCAACGCGTACTGGGTGGCGCCATCGCGGTCAGGGATGCAAGGTGCTGGAAGGTGTTGCAAATGAAGCCCCGTTCCGACACCATGACCGTATCACCACTCCCATCACATCCTGACCACACTGCGTCGGTCGGCCGCTGCGTGACCTGCGCACGCCGGACACTGCACAGCACGTTGGCCGCCATCGGCCGCCGTGGACCGATCCACGTTCCCAGGGGCCTTGTCGAATGCACACACCGCATCCCACGCAGGACATTGTTCCCGCGTTCCTGCAGGCCATGCACGCGCACGGCATCGTGCCGGACGCGCGCGGCCGCGACGCGCTCAACGCCGATGGCACGCTGGTGCGCTTCCATGTGGAAGGCGACCGTCGTGGCACGCGCAATGGTTGGGCGGTGTTGTTTGGAGACCACGTGCCGGCCGGCGAGTTCGGCAGCTGGCGGACCGGCACCCGCCATGCCTGGTGCGCGAAATCGCCGACCGCGTTGAGCGCCGCCGAGCAGCGTGCCATCAGGCAACGCCAGGAGGCGGCCCGCAGCGAGCGCGAACGGCATCAGCGCGAACGCGAGGACGCCGCCGCCAAGGCGGCCAACGTGCTGTGGAACCGAGCCATTCCTGCCGATGCCCACCACCCCTATCTCGTACGCAAGGGCATCCATGCACATGGCCTGCGTGTGGCGCCATGGCCGGTGCGCAACAGCGATGGCCTTGTCTTCCGCCACATCGACAACGCCCTGCTGGTACCGGTAATGAACAGCGCGGGCCGTATCGTCTCGTTGCAGGCGATCTTTCCCCGCGTGGATCCAGCACTTGGCCGCGACAAGGACTTCCTTTCCGGTGGCCGCAAGCAGGGCTGCTTCCATGTCATCGGCAAGCCGGTTACCGGCCAGCCGATCGCCATTGCAGAGGGCTATGCCACCGCCGGATCCATCCACCAGGCCACGGGCTGGTGCGTGGTGGTGGCCTGGGATGCAGGCAACCTTGGCGCGGTCGCCCGGGCCTGGCGCGGCGCCATGCCGGACGCGTCATTCGTGCTGTGTGCCGACAACGATCAGTGGACGCGGCAGCCGCTGGACAACCCTGGCGTCACCCTGGCCACGCAGGCTGCCGCGGACATCGATGCCCGCGTGGTCTGGCCCGAGTTCGCCACGCTGCATGGCGACGATGACCGCCCTACCGACTTCAACGACCTGCATCTGCGCGAGGGGCTGGACACCGTGCGTGCCCAGTTGTTGCCCCCCATGCCGCCGGCAGGGGGCGACGACGTGGCACTGGACGATGCGCCGTCATCGGCCAGCGCGCGCTACCAGGTGCCTGGCAACCTGTCCGCATTCGATGCCTTCACCCCGTTTCCCGATACCAGCGCGCGCGGGCGGCCGTTGCCAACCGCGCGCAACCTGGCCGAGCTGTGCCGTCGTACCGGTGTGACCGTGCGCTACAACGTCATCCGCAAGGATCTGGAGATTCTGGTCCCTGGGCTGCAGACGACCGTGGACAACGCCAAGGAGGTCGCGGCGGGCGAAGTGATGGATTGCATGCACCGCGCCGGCATGGCCACCGCCAGCTTCGAGACCAACCTGTGCCAGGTGGCCGAAGCCAATCCCTACAACCCGGTCGCCAGCTGGATCACCTCACGGCCGTGGGATGGCCAGTCCCGCCTGCAGGCGTTCTTCGATACCGTGCAGGAAGCCAAGCCCACGCACATGGCCGACGGCCGCGTGCTGAAGGAAGTCCTGATGCGACGCTGGCTGATCTCCGGCGTGGCTGCGGCGTTTGAGCCCGATGGCGTGGTCGCGCGCGGCGTGCTGACGTTCGTTTCGAAACAGAACCTGGGCAAGACACGCTGGGCGCGGCAGCTGGCGCCGGTAGAGCTGCAACTGATCGCCGATGGGGTGGTGCTGGATCCGGCCAACAAGGACAGCGTCAAGCAGGTCATCTCCAGATGGATCGTCGAGCTGGGCGAAGTCGATGCCACCTTCCGCCGTACCGATATCGCGGCACTGAAATCATTCATCTCGCGCAGCCATGACGAGATCCGTCGCCCCTACGCGCGCACCGAATCCCGCTATGCGCGGCGCACCATCTTGTTTGCCAGTGTCAACGACGAACGCTTCCTCCGCGATGCCACCGGCAACACCCGCTGGTGGACCGTGCACGCCGTGGCGCTGGGCGAACCGGCGCGGATCGACATGCAGCAGGTCTGGGCTGAGGCCCATGCGTTGTACTGCAGTGGCGAGACCTGGCACTTGAGTGCCGAGGAACTGGATGCGCTCAATGCCACCAACAGCGAACACGAGCCCATCTCGCCGATCGCCGAACTGATCGATCGTCATTTCGACTGGTCGCTCCCTGCCGAGCACTGGAGCGCGCACTACCGCGCCACCGAGATCGTCATCGCGGTGGGCATCGACAGGCCCAACCGTCGCGAGGTGAACGAGGCCGCCGCCTACGTGGTGAAGCGGCATGGTGTGCGCACCCGCGTGGTGGGCAAGGAGCGCGCCAAGGTCTGGCTGATGCCACAGCGCAAACGCAGTCTGGCCGAGCACGCGGCAGGGCCGTTCTAGATGCCGCGCCTCCATGATGGTCGCGACGTTGACAGCAGCAGCGGCGACTGGCGCCTGCACTGCGAAGCACGTCGCCTGCTGCAACTGGACGGCTACCGGCGCGTGGGCACCGACGGGCGCTGGACGGTGGTCAGTCCGCGCCGGCACCGCCAACAGTATCTCGAGGGTGTCCTGGCCGCACGCGGCCCGGTTGAGCGTGAGCGTCTGGCAGCAGCGGCATTGCGGCTGTGGATCGCCAGCCCGCCCGCCCAACCGCATCATGATGCAAGTAGATGAAAGGTGTTGACTAGAGGCGTCTACAGGGGCAAGATGCCGGTATCGGCCCGCCACCTTCCAGGAGCGCTTCCGCCATGTCCCGTCCCCGACTGCATGCCTTCGAAGGTGAGCAGCTGACCGTGCAGCAGATCCACCAGCGGGTACCGGTGCTGTCCGAGCGGACCATCCGCGACCACCTTGCTGCCGGCCGGCGTACCCGCACCGCCATGTTGTGCTTTGACCCGATCGCCGCGGCGGCCCGGGGCGGGCACATCACCCAGCGCATCCTCCGCGCCCGCAGCGTCGTCGGTCGCGATTCCTGATCCTCCGGCACCTGCCGCATTTCTCCAGGAGTAGATTCCGCATGATTCCCGCCTCCCTCGACAGCGGTCATCGCCTGATTGCCGACACACTGGCCGCGTTCCGTGCCGGCCCTGCACTGGGCAGCGTTGCCCTGCGGCCGGCGCCACGCTCTCGTGTGCCGCTCTACATCGGCATCGCCGGCAGCAAGCGCTCGGGCAAGGACACACTCGCCAATGGACTGGCGTCGGCGTTGTCACTGCCATGCGACAGCTTCGCGGCCCCACTGCGGCAATTGGTCGCCTCCCTCCTCGGGCTTTCCCTGCACGAACTGGACAGCCGCAAGGAGGACGCCATCGACTGGCTGGCCGAACTCACCCCGCGCCAACTGATGCAGACCGCCGGTACCGAGTGGGGGCGTGACCGCGTCCATCCCGAGCTGTGGGTACGCTCGCTGTTCGCACGCCTGCCCGAGGGCGGGCTGGTACCCGACGTCCGCTTCGCCAATGAGGCCCGCGCGATCCGCCGTCGTGGTGGTGTCGTGATCCGCGTCAATCGCCCAGGCCATCGCAGCAGCGACCCTCATGCCAGCGAGCAGCCGCTACCGCATGAGCTGGTCGACATCGAAGTCGACAATGACAGCACCGCGGCCGATCTGGTCCGCAGATCGCTGGACCAGCTGCGTTCGCGCGGTGTGATCTGATCCGGAATGCCGGCCCGCCATCCGGTCCATCCCCCGAACCCAGCGCAGGCCCCGACCCATCATCGGCGAAAATGATGTAAGGTCATCCCCCATCACCGACGACACCTGTCGTCACCCTGCATCCCCAACCCATTTCGCAAAGAGGAAACGCCATGGAGGTCGAACAGTTCACGTCGACGCGCCTGAAGGCCATCGAGTTGTTCAAGTCCCAGCCCAAGGGCAGCAAGGACATCGTGAGCCTGGATGCGATCTTCATCTCGCTGTGCACGCTGGCCACTGCCCGGGCAGGCGCAGGCAGCGCCCAGCAGACGCGTACCGTGGCCCGCCCGGGCAGCCAGCAGCCGCCCGCGCCATGGTTCGTCGAAACCCTTGCGGCCCTGAAGGGCAAGGGCGAGTCGATCACCGTGGCGCGCTTCCTGATGTTCGCCAACCGCTTCCCGGTCAAGCGCATGGACCAGGTCAACGCCGCACGCTGGCTGCGCGACGCCGGGTACATCCCCCGCAAGACCGGCGGCAACCTGGTGTTCGATCTTTGATCCAGCGCCCCCTGCAGTCCTGAAGCCCCGGCATCGTCCGGGGCTTTTTCGTTTCCGGCCAGTACACGGCGCATGAGGCTGTGTGGCAGGTGGCCGTCCTCACCCTGTACCTGCCCCATCCCCTTGATCTGCCTCTGTTCCTGCCAGGTGAGGACAACGAGTACGGATGTACAGGAAAACACCAGCGGCCAGAGCAAGCGGATTCGGCTCACTGCAAGCAGGCGTGTCGTGCTCCTCCCCCCTCCTCACGCACGACTGAACGTCTTCAGCGCACCGATATAAAAGTAGATGAAAGGTGTTGACTGGTCATGCGGGATGGCAACAGTGGAGATCAATGCCACTGAAGACATCCTCCATGAACGCCCTGCCCGACAGCATCCAGACCCTGGCCGAGGTCATCGGCGAATCCGCAGCCCTCACGCTGGTGCGTGCCTGGCCGCCGACCACCTCCAGCACCACCGGCCGTCACCGCGTCATCGTCTACGTCCCCTCCACCCTGCCCGACCAGCACCGGCTGATCGACATCCTTGGCCACGACGTCGCCCAGCGGCTGGTCGCGCACTTCGGCGGCGAACTGTTGTTCCTGGCATCCTGCTTCGCTGCCGGCGCGCACGAACGCCGCGAGCAGATTGCCCGCGCGGTCGCCAGCGGCATGCCACGCGACCATGTTGCGCGTGAGTTCGGCGTCTCACAGACCACCATCAAGCGCGCCCTGCGCGGTGCGCGCACCGCGTTGCCACCGGCTGTCCACCCGGCCCTGCTCAAGGGATACGCACGCGCATGAACGAGAGCGACCTGCTGGCCGGCGTGCCGGATTGGGCCAAGTACCTGGGCGGGACCTCGGGCGTGCTGATCGCGGTGTCGCTGTGGCTGCGCCAGTGGTTGTCGTCGGCCAAGGTCGACCGCACCGCCGATGAAGCCACCAGCAACACCCTGCGCACCCTGCAGGAACAGCTCGCGGCCGAACGTACACGCGCTGATGGGCTGATGCACGAGCGCGAGGCAATGGCCCAGGAGATCGGGCAGCTGCGCGGTGAAGTCAGCGCCCTGCGTGCACAGATCGCCCAGCAGAGCGTACAGATAGACGCTCTGTTGAACCTGGTGCGCAAGCAGCCGGGGGCCGCCGCATGACCGCCGCTGCAGCCAACGCCCTCGGTGGCACCAACGTTGCTGCGTTCCTGGACATGCTGGCGGTGTCCGAAGGCACCGACATACCCAGCCAGCGCTCGCGTGACCGCGGCTACGACGTCATCGTCGGTGGCCAGCTGTTCACCGACTACCGCGACCATCCCCGCGTGCTGGTGTCGCTGCCGCGCTACGGCATCAAATCCAGCGCCGCAGGCCGCTACCAGTTCCTGCGCAGCACCTGGGATGACCTGCGCGCGCGACTGGGCCTGCCTGACTTCGGCCCGGTTTCGCAGGACCGTGCGGCGGTCGCCCTGTTGAAACAATGCGGTGCCTACGAGCTGATCCGGCTGGGACGCTTCGATGCCGCCGTCACCGCGGCCCGGCGCATCTGGGCATCGCTGCCGGGCGCCGGCTACGGCCAGAAGGAGCACGCACTGGAAACACTGCGCGCGGCGTACCGTGCCGCCGGCGGAGCCCTGCAGTGACGCCCCCGGGACTGAGGTTGGGCATCGGGTTGCTGGTCCTTGCCGGTAGCCACGCGAGCTGCGCCTGGCTGGGATGGACCCTGCGCGACCGCACTGCGGACCTTGCCGTTGCCACCACCCGGGCAGCGCAGCAGGAGGCCCGCACCGATGCAGTCCAGCGCGCGCACCAGCAGGCCCTCGCCAACAGCGCCGCAGGCGCGCAGGCCGAATCACAGCGCCTGGCCCACCAGGCCCGGCACACCGAACAGTTCAACACCCTGCAACGGGACATCGAGACCCATGCCAAGACTCCTGGTCGTGATCGCGGCGACGCTGACGGTGAGTTCGTGCGCATCTGGCGCGAGGCCAACGCCGGCCACGCCCTGCCGCGCTGACCTCAGCATCGCACCTGCCCAGCTGCTTCCCCCACCCCGCCTGCCGGACCTGCACGCAGCCAGCGATGACGCGCTGCTGCGCAATCACGTTGCGGTCGCACAGCAGTACCACGCGCTGGCCGACCAGCTGAGTGCGCTGCTGTGCAGCCTCGGCAGCCAGCGCGGCATCACCATCAATGGCGCCGCGCCGGCAGCACCCGCCGACTGCGGCAGCAGTGCCACTCCCACGCACTGAGCCTTCCGGACAAGGCCACGCCTGCAATGCCGCCTCACTGCGGTGATGGCAACACTGGCTGCAGACCGTGCGCGCCTTGCAGCGCTACGCCCCTCCTTCCTTCCCTGCATGAGCTGACATGGCGAACGATTCCTTCCCTCCCACGCTCGATCCGCTGATTGCCGCGATCGAAGCCGCTATCCGCGCACGCTTTCCGGGGTTTGCAAGCGTCGAGTTCCATCGCGAGGCCAACGCTGAGGGGATGCCCCTGCCGGCCTGCCTGCTGGCGATGACCCGCTGTGACCGCAGCAGGGACAACAATGATGGCAGTGGCCTGCTGCAGGCCACGCTACGCTTCGAAGCGCGCATTGCGCTGCCGGCGACCGATGCAACCACAGCGCTGCAGCTGCGCAACGCGGCCCTCGCCCTGGCGACCTGGCTGCACCAGCTCGGCCGCTTCCCCGGCGTTGCCAGCGGTGCGATCGATGTGATTGCAGCATTGCCGGAAGACCCCGCGGCGGCACAGCCGGGCCTGCGCACTTGGATCGTCGAGTGGTCACTGCCGGTCGCGCTGGGCGACAACCCGTGGGACGACGCCGGTGGCGTGGTGCCGCAGGCGTCCTACAGCTTCGCGCCGGAGATCGGCCGCGCCCATGAGTCCCGCTACCAGCCGTTGCCGGAGCGCGCACGATGAGCGCCGAACACGCGCGGCTGATCGGCAACCTGCTGATGATCGGCGTGGTGCGCGAACTGGACGAGGCGAACGGGCGCGTTCGCGTCGATGCCGACGGCATGCTTACCGACTGGATTCCCTGGCTGGAGCGCCGCGCCGGACCGGGCATGCGCAGCTGGTGCGCTCCCGAACCGGGCGAGCAGGTCGTGCTGGCGTGCCCCTATGGCGACCCTGGCCAGGCACTGGTACTCGGCAGCCTGTACCAGGACCGCTTTCCGCCGCCGGCCGACTCGCGCCTGCGGCAACGCACCGAGTTCGCCGACGGCAGCAGCGTCGAGTACGACCAGGAAACCACCACGCTCAACGTCCATGTCGGCAGCGGCAAGGTCATCGTCACCTGCGCGAATGCACAGGTGATCGCCAGCGAATCGATCGTGCTCGATACACCCTCGATCAAGGCGACCGGCGATCTGGATGTCAGCGGCGCGATCAGCGCCGGCAAGGACATCAGCACACCGGGCGAAGTCAAGGCCGGTGCCATCGGCCTGAAGGCACACACACACACCGCACAGGGCCCAACCGCCCCGACCACGCCGGCCCAGGCCTGAGCGGCCACGCCTGCAATGCCCTGAAAGCCCGCACTCCACGACGATAGAGGCCATGCGAGGAATCGACGCCAACACCGGCAAATCACTGGATGGGCTCGCCCATCTCCACCAGTCCGTGCGTGACATTCTCACCACGCCCCTTGGCTCCCGCGTACTGCGCCGCGAATACGGTTCACGCGTATTCGAACTGATCGATGCGCCGACCAACCGCTCGCTGCGCATGGACCTGATCGCGGCCACCGTCGACGCGCTGGCGCGATGGGAACCGCGTCTCCACGTCGAGAACGTCGACGTCTCCCTCCCCGCCCCCGGCGTGATGATCCTGGCAGTGACCGGGATCCACCTGCCGGACGGCGAGGCCATCACCATCGAAGGAATCGAGGTTCGCTAACCGTGGCATCCGGCTCGTTCACCAGTGTCAATCTGTCCCAGCTGCCTGCACCGGCGGTCATCGAAGTGCTCGATTTCGAAGCCATGTTCGATGAATCGCTGACCGCACTGCAGGCCCTGGATCCCACCTTCGACGCGCTGCTGCCGTCGGACCCGGCCTTCAAGATCCTGGAGGTCTGCACCTACCTGCGCCTGCTCGACCGACAGCGCGTCAACGATGCGGCGCGTGGCGTGATGCTGGCCTACGCGGTCGGCAGCGACCTGGACCAGTTGGCCGCGATCTTCGGCATCGGCCGCCAGATGCTGGACCCGGGCAAGCCGCAGGAAGGCATTCCGCCACGCTACGAGAGCGATGAAGATTTCCGTCGGCGCATCCAGTTGGGTCCGGAAGGCTTCAGCGTGGCCGGGCCGGAAGGCGCCTACATCTTCCACGCGCTGAGCGCCGATCCGCGGGTGCTCGACGCCAGCGCGACCAGTCCGTCGCCGGGTGAAGTGGTGGTCTCGGTGCTGTCGCATGAAGCCGATGGCACGGCCACCCAGGCGCTGCTCGACGCAGTGGAAGCAAAGCTGAGTGCGGCCGACGTGCGGCCGCTGACGGACCACGTGCTGGTACGCACGGCGGCAATCATCAACTACGCGGTCACCGCCACGCTCTACACCTACGCCGGCCCGGATTCGCAGGTGGTGCTGGCCGAAGCACGCTCGCGCCTGGATCGCTACATCGCCGAGTCGCATCGGCTCGGCCGCGATGTCACCCGCTCCGGCCTGTTCGCCGCATTGCATGCCGAGGGCGTGCAGCGCGTGGAGATTTCCAGCCCGGCGGCTGACGTGGTGGTGGACCGGACCCAGGCCACCTACTGCACCGCGGTGACCCTGACCCATGGCGGCAACGATGAATGATTCCACCGCACGCCTGATCAATGCACGCCTGCGTGGCGTGATCGATGGGCACAACCTGCAGTTCCGCCATCCAGGTGGCGCACTGGCCACCCTGCAGGCGGTGTACCGCGCCGATTGGCAGGGGCGATTGAAGCTGTCGGACACGATGCGGCGCAACCTGCAGCGTTTCTCGGCAGCCTTCGACCATCCACGATGGAAAGGCTTCTACGTGAAGCCGGCGAACCTGTCGTACAGTCATCCCGCTCCGGATGGCAGCTCCAGTGCCTGGTCCTTCCCGGTCTCCGATGCGATCGGGGGCCCGGAGCAGAACTTCGCCGGCGTGGTGGACGAGGATGGAAGCGCGTTTCCCAATGGTGCCGTGCGCACCATCAGCATCTGGCTGCGTGCAACCGAACCCTGTGCGATCGACTTCGGCATGCGCACCACCGGTGCAGGCAGGACCCGTCTGCAGGTGGGCACCGAGTGGAAGCGCTACAGCTACACCTATGCCGCAACCGCGGATGACGCCCCCCGGGGCGTGAGCATCGTGCTGGATCGGCGGGCGGGCGGGAACGCTGGCCTGAAGCCGGACAGCCGCATCCACCTTTGGGGCGTGCAGGTGGAGGAAGGCCGCGAGGCGACCAGCTACATCCGCACCATGCCCGAGCCGGTGGGCGTGATCGATTACAGCGTGCTCAACAATGTGATCACGCTCAGCCGGCCACCCGCTCCCGGTTCGATCATCGACGCCGACGTGCTGATCAGGGTGCCGACGGCAACCACCCTGCTGCCGCCCAACGCCACCCGCGCGGAACGGGCGCTGGCCCGTGCTGCGGTAACCCGCCCGCTGCCGGTGGACATCACCGCGCTGTGGGATGCGGACCGCTGCCCGACCGCGTTGCTGCCTTGGCTGGCCTGGGCCTTGTCCGTCGACGAATGGAAGGCCTACTGGCCGGAAACGGTAAAGCGTGCCCGCGTGCGCGCCGCGATCGCGATCCAGCGCCGCAAAGGCACCTGGGGCAGCGTCCGCGATGTGGTGGCTGCGTTCGGCGGTTCGATCCTGATCCGCGAATGGTGGGAAATGCAGCCGCGAGGTGCACCGCACACCTTCGAAGCGGTGATGACCATCGCCAACCAGGGCGGCGAGACCGCCACCGCCAAGTTCGTCGACGACGTGATCGGCGAGATCAGCCGCACCAAGCCGGTGCGCTCGCACTTCACGTTCACCCAGGGCATGCAGGCCAGCGCACGTATCGGTGCACTTGCCGGCGCCCATGGCACCACCTTCCGCCGCATCCAACTGATCGGAGAGTAAACCCCGCATGCGCTTGAAAATCACCGACGCCGGCTTCGCCAGGCTGGTCAATCCACCCAACACCGGCACCAGTGCCGTGCTGATCACCGAGATCGGCCTGACGTCCACGGCATTCACGCCGACGGCAGGGCTGACCGTCCTGCCCGGCGAGATCAAGCGGGTCTCGACGTTCGGCGGCAAGGCCGTGGGCGACGACACGCTGCACGTCACGATCCGTGACGACAGCGCTACCGCCTACAGCCTGCGCGGCTTCGGCCTGTACCTGGGCGACGGTACGCTGTTTGCAACCTTCGGCCAGACCGATCCGATCATGGAGAAGACCGCAGCCTCGATGCTGCTGCTCTCCACCGATACCCGCTTCAGTGAAGTCGATACCGCGCTGATCGAGTTCGGCAATGCCGAATTCATCTATCCGCCCTCCACCACCGAGGTGCAGGGCGTGGTCGAACTGGCCACGACGACCGAGACCGAAGAGGGTGCAGATGCCCAGCGTGCGGTGACACCGCGCGGGCTGCGTGCCTTCATCGACAAGCGCTTTGGCGCCAGCGCCCCCACCCAGTTCGTCCGCACGCTGTTGTCGATCGCCACCGATGCCGCGTTCCGTTCCGCCTTGGGGCTGAAATCGGCCGCGTTGAAGGACGAGGGCGCCGACAAGGGCCTGGATGCCGACCTGCTCGATGGCCGCCACGGCACCCACTACCTGGACTGGCGCAACATGACCGGCGTGCCATCCAGCGTGCACGTGCCCGGACAGGTGATTCTGTTCGCCGGTGCCACCGCGCCCAACGGCATGCTGCTGTGCAATGGCGCCGCTGTTCCGCGTGCCAGCTACCCGGCCCTGTTCGCCGCCATCGGTACCCGCTACGGCGCCGGTGACGGCGCAACCACCTTCAACCTGCCGGCAATGCAGGAAGGCACGGTGGTCACGCACACACTGAACGCGGAAGCGGTCGGCAGCTTCACCCAGGGTGAGGTGATCCGCCATGCCCACAGCGCAAGCACGGCAACAGCAGGCAGCCACAGTCATGCCATCTCCGTAGGCGCAGGCGGCGCGCACTCCCACGGTGCCAGCGCCAGTGCCGTCGGCGACCACGCGCATGGTGCGTGGACCGACTCGCAGGGCCACCACGCGCATACCGGTGGCACCTCGTGGGCTGGCGACCACCAGCATGGAGGCGTCGTTCCCTCCAATCCTGCCCTCAACGGCTACGGCGTCTATCGCGAACGCGACAACGACGCGCTGTATCCGGACGGCGCCACAGCACCTGCCGGCGGCCACGCCCACAGCTTCACCACCGACGGCGCTGGTGGCCATGGTCACAACATCGGCATGAACGGCGCCGGTGGTCACTCGCACACCATTTCCATCGCCCAGGTCGGCGACCACGGCCATGCCGCCTCGGCGGCGGACGCCGGTGCACACAGCCATGCCATCGTGGTGGAGGCCGCCGGTGGCGACCGCAACCTGCCGGCGGGCCTGCGGATGATCTATTGCATCGCGTACTGAGGACATGACCTTGCCTACTGAACCGCGCTTCGCGCACTCCTACGATCCCCACACCCGTGCCTACATGGGCAAGGTCCGTCTGCAACCTTCGCCCGATGGCGCGTGGAACCTGCCTGACTTCACTGTGGACGTCGCCCCCCGCCAGGCCGCAGGCGAATACCAGTCACTGCGCCTGGCCGAGGATGGCTCACGCTGGGAACTGGTGGCCGATTTCCGCAACTGCATGCTGTGGGACACGCGCACCGCGATGGCGGTACCCAATCGCCTCGCGCTGGGTGAGCCGTTGCCCAAGGACGTGACCCTGTCCGAACCGTTCAAGCTGGATGGCACCACCGCGCAGTACAACGCGTGGAATGCCAGCCGCCGCGAATGGACGCTGTTGCCGGACTACAGCACGCGCCCCCTGTGGAACAAGCACGATGCCAGCTTCGCCACTCCCCTGCCCCGCGGCGTGGCGCTGCCGTCCACGGTCACCGACCTGGCACCACCCGGCGATCGCAGCTATCCGGTCACCTTCGATGAAGCCAGCGCCGCCTGGGCAAGGGTGAGTGCGCCCGATCCCGAAGCGGGCACGCCGCCGCAGCCGTGACATCGGGCCACGGCTGCAATTAAGCCAGCCGCGGCCAGATACGAACATGTACCCATGCGGCGCAGATCGCGACCGCAGCACCCACCCAACCAAGGAAAAAACAACGCATGGCCGAATTTCTGCATGGCGTGCAGGTCGTCAACATCGATGGTGGTTCCCGCTCGATCGCTGTTGCCTCGACCAGTGTCATCGGCATTGTGGGCACCGCGCCCCGCGCCGACAAGATCGCCTTCCCGTACAACACCCCGGTCCTGGTGACCTCGCGTTCGCAGGCAGCCAAACTGCTCGCCAACGCCGCAACCGAAGTCGATGAGGGCACCCTCCCGGGCCAGCTCGACGCCATCTTCGACCAGTCCAACGCGGTCGTCGTCGTTGTCCGCGTCGAGAAGGGCGCCACCGAGAACGACACCTTGGCCAACGTACTGGGCGGCGTGAACGCGCAGACCGGTGCCTACACCGGCGTGCATGCACTGCTGGCGGCAAAGTCGGTAGTGGGCATCAAGCCACGCATCCTGGCGGTACCGGGCTTCACCCACACCCACGAAAAGCGCGATACCGAACTGCTGGCCAACCCGGTCGTAGCGGAACTGCTCGGCATTGCCGACAAGCTGCGCGCGGTCATCATCAAGGACGGCCCGAACAGCAACGACGACGCTGCCAAGTCCACCGCCGCCCTGACCGGCTCCAAGCGCGTCTACGTGGTCGACCCCGCGCTGCTGGTGCAGTCCGGTGATGCCATCGTCACCCGCCATGCCTCCGGTGCCGTGGCCGGTGCCATCGCCCGCAGCGACAACGAGCGCGGCTGGTGGGCGTCGCCGTCGAACCTGGAACTCAACGGCGTGGTCGGTACCGCGCGTGCGATCGACTTCGGCCTGTCCGATGCCACCAGCCGCGCCAACCTGCTGAACCAGGCCAACGTGGCCACGGTCATCCGCGAAGGGGGCTTCCGCCTGTGGGGCAACCGCACCACCAGCATCGATCCGAAGTGGCAGTTCCTGTGCGTGGTGCGCACCGCCGACATCATCGCCGACAGTCTGGAGGCCGCCCACCTGTGGGCCGTCGACCGCGGCATCAGCAAGACCTACGTCGATGACGTGCGCGAGGGCGTCAACGCCTTCCTGCGCGGCCTGAAGACCCAGGGCGCGATCCTCGGCGGCAACTGCTGGATCGACCCGGAACTGAACGCAGCGGACAGCGTGGCCCAGGGCCGCTTCTACTGGGACTTCGACTTCACTCCGACCTACCCGGGTGAGCAGCTGACCTTCCGCATGCACATGAACAACAACTACGTCTCGGAGATCTTCTAAGCATGGCGCGCAAGATCCGTAAAAACTTCAACTTCTACGTCGACGGCAAGGGTTATGCCGGCAGCGTGATGTCCTTCACCGCCCCCAAGCTGTCGCTGAAGACCGAGGACTTCCAGGCCGGTGGCATGCTGGCCCCGACCGAGATCGTGCTCGGCCATGAAAAGCTCACCGCCGAGGTCGAGTTCGCCTCGGACGACGCGGAGATCATGACCAAGTTCCACGTCATCGAGAGCAAGGAGTACGGCTTCACCGCTCGCGAAGCGCTGGAAGGCGACGACGGCGAAGTGACCCAGGTCGTGCACAACATGCGCGGCAAGGTGAAGCTGCTGGACCGTGGTGAAACCAAGGTCGGCGAGAAAGGCACGATCAAGGTCAGCCTGGCGCTGAGCTACTACAAGCTGACCCATGGCGCCCAGGTCGTGCAGGAGATCGACGTGGTCAACATGATCGCCCGCCAGGGTGGCGTCGACGTCTTGGCCGGCATCCGCGGCGGGCTGGGCATCTGAGCCCACGCCGCACCGAAGAACCCGGGGGCGCCTCGCGCCCCCGCATCCATCGCACCGCATCGCATTCCAGGAACGCCTTCATGTCCAGCAAGACCAAGACCCCCACCGACACCGTCATCGAGCGCGATGGCTTTGCCGAGATCACCCTCACCCGTCCGCGCCAGGTCAATGGCATGGAAACCGCCGTGCTGCGCATGCGCGAGCCGACCGTGGAAGACATGGAGCGCTACCAGGACGACAAGGGCAGCGACGCCCAGCGTGAGGTGCGGATGATCGCCAACCTGTGCGAGATCTCGCCGGACGACGTGCGCAAGATGCCGTTGCGCGACTACGCCCGGCTGCAGGCAGGCGTCGCGCTTTTTACCACCTGACCCTGCCACAGATCAGGCAGGGAGTGCTTGCTCTGGCCGGTCATACCGGCTGGGGCCTGCGCGAAATCATGACACTGCGGGTGTCGAAGTTCATCTGGTGGATTCAGGGATTGCCGGTACATGGCCAGTAACGTTCAAACGACAACGATCACGATCGGCGGTGAGGTGTCCAAGTCGCTGAAGGACGCATTGTCCTTCGCCAATGATGGCGTGAAGCGCCTCGGCGATGAAGCCGGCAAGCTGGAGCTCAAGCTCGCCGCGATGAAGAAGTCGGGCACCGCATACACCCGCATGCGCGCGCAGGCCGATGCGCTGCGCGCCTCTCAGGAAGCGCTGGAGCGTGTCGAAGCCAAGCGCACCGCCAACCTGGAGAAGCGCGAGAAACTCGGCGCCTCGTTCAAGGCAGCGCGCGGCACACTCGGCACCGCCGTCACCGCACTGGCCAAGCCGGTCGAGAACGCCTCCGGCTTCGCCCGCCAGAACCAGCAGATCGGCGTGGCAGCCAACCTCAGCCGCGCGCAGGTGAGTGCGCTAGGCCAAGCGATCCTGCAGCAATCGCGTGCAACCAACCAGGGCGCCGACGATCTGCAGCGGTCGATCAAGCTGATGGTAGCGGCCGGCATGGATGCACAGTCCGCGCAGGCCAGCCTCGGCGCCGTTGGACGGACCACCACCGTCACCGGTGCCAGCATCGATGATGTGGCCCAAGCTGCGGCCGCCCTGCAGCAGTCGTTCGATATCGATCCCTCGCGCATGCAGAACGCGCTGGACGTGCTGGTGGTGAACAGCCAGCAGGGCAGCCTGGGCCTGAAGGACATGGCCCAGGTGCTGCCGGTGCTGGGTTCCTCGTTCGAGGCGATGAAGCTGCAGGGCACATCGGCGGCGGCTACGCTGGGTGCGGCACTGGAAGCCACGCTGGACTCGGCAGGTGGCGCCGACAAGGCCGCCAGCAACATGAAGAGCTTCATGTCCGAGGTGCTCTCGCCGGACATTCAGGAGAAGGCCAAGAAGAGCCTGAACCTGGATCTGCGCAAGATCATCGGCGATGCACAGACCAGCGGCGGCAATCCCTTCGACGCTGCGATGCAGGGAATCATCCAGGCGACCGCGGGCGACCAGAAGAAGATCGGCACCCTGTTCAGCGATGCACAGGCGAAGAACTTCGTCCAGCCGATGATCGAGAACTGGAATACCTACATCCGTGTCCGCGACAAGGCCTTGAATGGATCGGCGGGTACCACCGATGCGGCCTATGCCGATGCGATGCAGACCGATCCGCAGAAGATCGAAGGTGCCAAGATCGCCGTGGACAACCTGTCCAAGGCCTTCGGTGCGGCACTGCTGCCCGCGGTGGGCGAGGCCGCGGTCAAGCTGACCGAGCTGTTGAACGGGGTTACCTCGTTCGTGCAGGAAAACCCGAAGCTGATCGCCAACACCACGCAGATCGTGGTCGGCATGCTGGGCATGCGCACGGCGGTGCTCGGCGCTCGCTACGCCTGGACTTTCCTGCAGGGCCCGATCCTGGGCGTGCAGAAGGCCTTCCAGCTGTTCCGTGGCGGCAGCCTGCTGGCACAGCTGGGGCGCTTCGGGCCGATGGCCATGCGTATCGCCTCGGTGTTCCGCGTCGTCGCCACCGCAGTGGGCGCCATTGGTGGCGGCCCTATCGCGGTAGCTGTGGCCGCGCTCACTGCCGGTGCCCTGCTTGTCCGCAAGTACTGGGAGCCGATCAAGGCCTTCCTGGGCGGTGTATGGGAAGGTCTCAGCAGCGCGGGCACCTCCGCGATGGGAGAGCTGATGAATGCCGTTGCGCCGCTGCGTCCGGCCTGGGAGGCCGTGAGTGCCCTGCTGGGACAGGCCTGGGACTGGCTGTCGCGGATGCTGGCCCCGGCGCAGTACACCGGAAACGAACTCTCCCGAGTGGGCGAGATCGGCATGCTGGTGGGCGAAGCGCTGATGTTCAACTTCCGCGCCGTCATCCAGGTCGCTGGCTTCGTCGCCGAGGTCTTCAGGATGATCGGTGAGGTCATCGGCACGGTGGCTGGATTCATCGTCGTCACCTTCGGCAGTGCCTGGGACTGGGTTTCAGCGAAGGTCAGCAGCGTGATCGACACGATGATGGCCAAGATCGCCCCCTTCATGGAGGTGGTGGGCACCATCATGGACAAGGTCGGGGGCGTGCTGGGCACCGCCAAGGACAAGATCGCGCTTGGTGTGAACACCGCGGCTGATGCCTACGGCGCGATACGCGCAAACGGCGGCATACAGCTGCCTCAGGTGATGCTGGCGCCCGCCAGCATGCACAGCGCCAGCGTGCAGCCACGCATGCCGAATGCCTTTGGTACGCCGGCCGGGCGTGCCGCACCGGAGATGCCTTCGCCCACCCCGCGCAGCGCCACCACCGTGCAGCAGCAGCAGACCAACCACATCACCATCCACCAGCAGCCAGGCGAATCCAGCGAAGCGGTGGCGCGCCGCACGGCCGACGAGCTGCAGCGTCGCAACGCGGTTGCCGCCCGTGGTGGCCTGGCAGACAGGAACTGAGCATGAAACGCGAATTCGTAACCGGCACTGTGGACAAGCTGCTGTCGCAGTTCAAAGCCAATGACTCCGGCAACGCCCCGGTCCTGCTGATGCTGGGCGGCTTCAAGTTCAGCCTCAATACCGCGGTCTTCCGGGAGATCCAGCAATCCAACGAGTATCGCTGGCAGGCGCAGGACCGCATCGGCCAGATGGCGGCCCTGCAGTACACCGGACCGGGCTCAGCCAGCATGACCCTGCCGGGCGTCATCTACTACCAGTTCCGCGGCGCCGGCAATGAGCTCTCACAGCTGCGCAAACTGGCCGCGCAGGGCACGCCTCATCGACTGCTGACCGGCAAAGGCGGCAACCTGGGCCTGTGGGTCATCGAGAAGATCGATGCCACCGCCAGCGAGTTCACCGCCGACAGCGCGATCCTGAAACAGGAATTCACCCTTTCACTGCGGAAGCACAGCAATGGCACGAACGTATAGCACCCGCGACGGCGACGTCGTAGATCGTATCGCGTACGCGCATTATGGCGAGCAGTCACCGGCCATCCTGCGCGCGGTGTTCGATGCCAACCCGGGCCTGGCCGCACGCGGCCCGGTACTGCCTGCCGGCGTAGCGATCACCCTGCCGGAGGTGCAGCGCCCGGCCAGCGAGCGCAAGGGAGTCGCCCTGTGGGATTGAACATCACACCGGCCTTCCGCGTGGTGGCCAACAGCCAGGACATCACCGACAAGATCATGGCGCGCTTCAAGTCGCTGCGCATCACCGACGAGACCGGCAACACGTCCGACACGCTGGAACTGCAGCTGGCCGACCACGATCCGTCCGATCCGATCCAGCTGCCACCGGTTGGCGCGGAACTGGAGGCCTTCATCGGCTATGACGGCGAAGTGCGGCGCGTAGGCCTGTACATCTGCGACGAGGTGGAGATCTCCGGCTTTCCCGGCAGCATGACGCTGCGCGCCCGGGCGGCACCGTTCGAGACCAGCAAGGGAGGCAAGAGCGACCTGCAGACGCAGAAGACACGCACCTGGAAGAAGGGCACCACGATCGGCGACATGGTGCGACGCATGGCCGGCGAGCATGGGCTGAACGCAGCGGTGAGCGCATCGCTGGCGTCCATCGTGCTGCCGCTGACGGTGCAGTCGCAGGAGTCGGACATGAACCTTCTGCTGCGCCTGGCCAAACAGCACGATGCCATCGCCAAGCCCGGGGCCGGGCGCCTGGTGTTCGTGAAGCGGGGCGAATCCACCAGCGCCAGCGGCGAGCGCATTCCCGATGTCACCCTCACCCCGGCCGATGGCAGCGACTATCGGGTAACCCTTGCCGCACGCGAAGATGCCGGTACCACCATTGCGTACTACCGCGACGTGCGCAGTGCCAAGCGCCAGGAAGTGAAGGTCGGCAGCGGTGAACCGATCATGCGCCTGCGCATGGCCTATGCCGACCGGGAGAGCGCAGAGGCGGCGGCGCGCGCCAAGCATCGCGAACAGGCACGGCAGACGCGGACGCTCAGCTACACCCTGCCCGGCCGCGAAACACTGATGGCCGAAGCCACCGTGGTGATGCAGGGGTTCCGCGAGGGCGTGGATGGCCAGTGGTTGGTCAAGCGTGCCGAGCACAGCATCGGCAGCGAGGGCTATCTCACCCGCATCGAATGCGAACAACCCAACAGCGCCGACGCAGTGAAAGCGGCCAGCAATGCCCCGGCCAGCGAAGGCGAACAGGTCGGCAGCGAGGTGTAGATTCACGCCATGCGTGGTGCTTTCCGCGCATCAACTCACGTACTGCGCCACGCCATTACCGAACGACCAGTTCTCCTTTTTTACTTCAACAAGATTGATGAACACATCCTCGCGGCGGATGCCCACCGCCGCGTGCAGTCCATCGGCGATGCCGGCGTACAACGCCTTCTTCTGCTCCAGCGTACGCCCTTCGTTCCAGGTGATCTGGATGCAGATGAAATCGTCGGTGCGGTCCACGCCCAGGTATCCGGGGTCGTAGATGAGCGTGCCTGGCTCGTGTTCTTGGAAGATCTGGAAGCGATCGTTCTCCGGCACGCCGACCGCACGCATGGCCTGGTAGATGGTTTCGCCGACGCGTTGCAGGTAGTCGGCGGGTTTACCTTTGCGAAGATCGATGCGGGCGAGCGGCATGTGGCAGTCCAGGGAATGGGGGCACGGCACTGCCTCGAGAGTACGCTAGCCGTGAACCACGCAACAGCGCATGGATGGAATCCTGTGCCCGCATCGGTGAAGTGCGTCCCCCGAGCGCCTCGCGCGGTTGAGGGAGCCGGTGAGTCGCGCTGCCAACGATACCGGAAAGCCGCGCTGATGGTCAGGCAACAAAAAAGCCCCCATTTCTGGAGGCTTCTTTCGTTCTACAACATGGTGGGCGGTACAGGGATCGAACCTGTGACCCTTGCCGTGTGAAGGCAATGCTCTACCGCTGAGCTAACCGCCCGGTGTGTTGCTGAGCCGCTCATTATAGGGGCTTTTCAGAGGCCGTCAACAGTTTTTCACATTCGTGTTCACGGGTGTTTCAAGGTCGTCGCCGGGCATGGCCCGGCGCTACCGGAATCACATCGTATGGGTCGGCTTGTCCGAGCTGGTCAGGCCGGCCAGCAGGGTCTCGATCTTGTGGCGTACGCCCTCGCCTTCGGCGCCATCGGCCAGCTGCACGCCGATGCCGGCGGTGCGGTTGCCCTGCGCGCCGGCCGGGGTCACCCAGATCACCTTGCCGGCCACCGGCAGGCGCTCACTGGAATCGGGCAGGGTCAGCAGCAGGAACACTTCGTCGCCCAGGAAGTAGCGCTTGGGCGTGGGCACGAAGATGCCGCCGTTCTTCACGAACGGCATGTACGCGCTGTACAGCGCGGCCTTGTCCTTCACAGCCAGGGACAGGATGCCCTGGCGGGCGTTGCTGGCACTCATCGATTTCCCCTTGCGGCAGGCCGCTCGTTCACCTTGTTCCAGGCCAGCAGCAACTCGACCACCGCAAGGTCTGCACGCACCGTGGTGCGCAGCAGGTCGCGGGTGCGGTTGGCCGCATCGAACCAGGCTGCAAGCTTGTGCAATCGCTCCGGCGTGGTCAAGGCATCGGTGCTGGCCTGGGCCAGCGCCAGATCGGCGGCAAAGCGCAGGCGCAGCGCCGCGTTGTCGTCACCACACCACTTCTGCGCCAGCTCCACCGCGCCGGTCTTGCCGGCGGCCAGCTGTTCCAGATCTCGACCGACTTCGCGGCGCAGGCTCAGGCCGTCTTCGCGCAGCCAGTTGTCGGCCTGGCCGGGATGGCCGCGGGCGGCCTCCAGCGCTTCGCGCGCCGATGCTTCGCTGTGGCCCTGCTGCTGCAGCCAGGCCAGCGCTTCGTGCTGCGGCGGCAGCTTGAATTCCAGGCGCTGGCAACGGCTGCGGATGGTCTGCGGCAGGCGCGCCGGGTCGCTGCTGATCAGCCACAGGTAGCGGCCGGGCTGCGGCTCTTCCAGCGTCTTCAGCAGCGCGTTGGCCGCCGAGCGGTTGATCGCATCGGCCGGGTCCACGATCACCACCTGCGCCACGCCGTACTGCGGGGTCAGCGCCAGCTTGTCGGTGATCTCACGCACCTGCTCGATGACGATCTCGGTGCGCAGCTTGTCGCCGCTCTTGTTTGGAATGAAGCTGACCAGCTGCAGGTCCGGATGGGTACCGGCGGTGATCAGCTGGCGCGTGCGCGTGGCATGCGCGGCATCACCGCGCGCCAGCACGTGGTCGGCCAATGCCAGCGCCACCTCACGCTTGCCCAGCCCGGCCGGCCCGCAGATCAGCAGGCCATGGCCGAGGCGACCGGCATCGAGCGCGGCCACGGTCTGGTCGAACGCGCGCTGCTGCCAGGGCGAAAACGTGCTCATGCGCCCTCCCCGTCCTGCAGCCAGCGCTCGACACGCGCGACCACATCGGCGGCGACGCGCGCCTGTACCTGGCCGGCGTCGATCAACGCGAAGCGCTGCGGATCCTGCTGCGCACGGCTGCGGAACACTTCGCGCACGCGCTGGAAGAAATCATCCTGTTCGCTCTCGATGCGGTCCGGCCACAGGTCACGGCCATTGGCGCGTGCCCGGCCGACGGCCACGTCCACGTCCAGCAGCAGGGTCAGGCCCGGCAGCAGGCCCACCGCGCGGCGCTCCAGATCGGCAATCCACTGCGGATCGAGGCCACGGCCACCGCCCTGGTAGGCATAGCTGGAATCGGTGAAGCGATCACTCAGCACATAAGCGCCGCGCTGCAGCGCCGGCTGGATCACCTGGCGCACATGCTGCGCGCGCGCGGCGAACACCAGCAGCAGCTCGGCTTCGGCGCTGAGCGGTTCGGCGGCGATCTCGGCATCGGGTTTCAGCACCAGGCCACGGATGCGCTCGGCCAGCGGCGTACCGCCCGGCTCGCGGGTCAGTACCACCTCATGACCGTGGCTGCGCAGGCAGTCACGGATGGCATTGATGGCGGTGGTCTTGCCCGCGCCCTCGCCGCCTTCCAGGCTGACGAAACGCGGGTGGCGAAGCAGCGCGGGACTCATTGCGCCGGGGTCTCCTGGGTACGTTGCTGGCGCAGCTGCTGCAGGTAGCGGGCGACTGCGGCGTTGTGCTGGTCCAGGCTGGGCGAGAACACGTGCGCGCCGCTGCCATCGCCCACCGCGACGAAGTACAGCGCGTCGCCCGCAGCGGGTTGCGCGGCGGCCATCAGCGCATCGCGGCTGGGCATCGCGATCGGGGTCGGGGTCAGGCCGGCACGGGTGTAGGTGTTGTACGGCGTATCGGTGGTCAGGTCGCGACGGCGGATGTTGCCGTCATACGCGGCACCGAGGCCGTAGATCACGGTCGGGTCGGTCTGCAGGCGCATGCCGATCTTCAGGCGGCGCATGAACACGCCGGCAATCTGCGGGCGTTCGCTGGCCAGCGCGGTTTCCTTCTCGATGATCGAGGCCATCGTCAACAGCTCGTAGGGCGTGTTGATCGGCAGGTCCGGCGCACGGCTTTCCCAGGCCTCATCCAGCGCCTTTTCCATTGCGGCATGGGCGCGCTTGAGCACGTCCAGATCGCTGTCGCCACGCTGGTAGACATAGGTCTCCGGCAGGAAGCGGCCTTCCGGATGCTGGCCACCGAAGCCGAGGCGCTGCATCAGCGCGGCATCATCAAGATTGTCGGTGGTGTGCAGCAGCGGCTCGGCGCGCTTGAGCGCAGCACGCAGCTGGCGGATGTTCCAGCCCTCGACGATCGTGACGCGGTGCTGCAGCACCTTGCCCGCGCGCATGCGCAGCAACAGCTCGCGCGGGGTCAGGTCGGCGCTGAGCGCGTACTCGCCCACTTTCAGTTTGCCGGCGGCGTCGAGCTGGCGCGCCAGCAGCTGCCATTGGGTGTCCTGGCCCTCGTCCACGCCGGCATCGCGCAGCTTGCGCAGCACGCTGTTCATGCCATCGCCGCTGGCGATGACCACGCTCTCGGCAGTCGGGGTGATCGGGGCATCGGCGAAACGCGTCTGCTGGTAGAAGAACCACGCGCCCACGCCGGCCACGACGGCGCCCAGCACCACCACCAGCGTTACCACGAACAGACACCCGCGCTTGGCTCCCGCCATGGACTACCTCTGAACTCGATTCCGTCGTGCAGGATACCGTGCCGCTGGTGTGGGGTCATGACCAGAGCCACACACCCAGTGCCGACCAACGGTCGGCACCCACCGGAACAACGGCACCCGCCGGTACCGGTAGTGCCGGCCGCTGGCCGGCAATCGCGTGGATCGTGGATGAATGAGGTTGCCGGCCAGCGGCCGGCACTACCCCTGCTGGCCCAGTGCGCGCAGCAGGCCGCGGGCCTTGGCACGGGTCTCGTCCAGCTCCTTGTCCGGGTCCGAATCGACCACGATGCCGGCGCCGGTGCGGAAGCTCACCTCGTGGCCATCCACTTCGGCGGTACGGATCAGGATGTTCAGGTCCAGGTCGCCATCGCGGTTCAGCCAGCCGAACGCGCCGGTGTAGGCACCACGCGGCACCTGCTCCAGCTCGCTGATGATCTGCATGCAGCGCACCTTCGGGCAGCCGGTGATGGTGCCACCCGGGAACGTGGCGGCGATCACCTCGCCGGGCGTGACCTCCGGGCGCAGATGGCCGCTGACGTTGCTGACGATGTGGTGCACGTGCGCGTAGCTCTCCACGGTCATCAGCTCATCGACCACCACGGTGCCCGGCAGGCAGATGCGGCCCAGGTCGTTGCGCTCCAGGTCGATCAGCATCACGTGCTCGGCGCGCTCCTTGGGGTGGCCGACCAGTTCCTGGATGCGCGCGGCATCGTCGTCGCCTTCGAAGCGTGGACGGGTACCGGCAATCGGACGGGTCTGCGCATGGCCGGCGTGCACCGACACCAGCCGCTCCGGCGAGGAACTGACCACATGGCGGCCGTGCGCGCTGAACAGGCCGGCAAACGGCGCCGGGTTGGCACGACGCAGCTGTGCGTACAGCGCCTGCGGGCTGACCGGCGCAGCGAACTGCGCGTTCCAGCGCCGCGACAGGTTCACCTGGAACACGTCGCCGGCGCGCAGGTACTCGATCACCCGGCGCACGCCATCGGTGAAACGCTGCGGCGCGTCCTCGCCGACCGCCTGCGGTGGCCGCCAGCCCTGCCCGGCTTCGGGCAGCGCGGCCGAGGCCATCGCCACCAGCGCATCCAGCAACGCCTGCTCGCCGGCTTCGGCGATGACGAAGCTGGCATCGTTGTGGTGGTCATGCAGCACCGCCGCCGGGCAGCGCAGCGCCAGCGCGGTCGGGCGACCATCCTCGCGTGCGCGCGCCGGCAGCACCGGTTCGATCTGGCTGGCCACTTCGTAATCGAGCATCAACGCCCAGCCGCCGCGGAACGGCAGGCTGTGGCTGCCGTCATGCGGCAGGCGCTCATGCTGCCAGGCGCGATCCAGTGCCTGCAGGAACGTGCCGGGCTGCACCAGGTCGTGCTGGTCGCGCACCTGGCCGTCGGCATCCAGCCGCAGGCCATCGCCCTGCGCGACCAGCAGCAGGCTCCAGCGGCCCTGGGCGGTGCCCGAGGCGGTGGATTCCATCAGCAGCGGGAAGCGCGCCGGGTCGTGCTGCTGCAGGGCCAGCAGATCGATCGGGTGCAGCAGCGGGTGGATCAGCGGTGCGTGGGTCATGGCAGCCAGTTCGGGAATTCAGATGCACGGAAGCCGCCTTGCGGCGGCTCCGTGGTGCACGGCGTTGATCCGATTCTCCGGACGCCGAACGGTAGAGTCGACTGTCAGTCGACTCTCGCGCGCAGCGCGGGAATTTGGCTTCCCGCGAAGAGCAGTCGACTAACTGTGATCTCTCTGTACGTTGTTCATCCGGGACATCTTTGGAAAATGGTGGTTACCACACCTCTCCAGACCCCAAAGAGCCCGGATGAACCACCATAAAAATGCCCGTTTGACCGTCCATAGTCGAGCACT
>NZ_JCAFRY010000022.1:0-61392 GCF_059368675.1 Stenotrophomonas sp. YJH_SMC_120 | reverse complement strand
GGCGGACAAGAAGTTCTCGACTAAACGGCGTCAAACGGGCATTTTTATGGTGGTTCATCCGGGCTCTTTGGGGACTGGATAGGTGTGGTAACCACCATTTTCCAAAGATGTCCCGGATGAACAACCTACCGAGAGATCACAACTAACAGTCGACTCTACCCGCGCCCAGCCACGAGGGGCTCCGCCGTTGGCTGGAACCCATCATTCCACGACGGAATTGGCGCGCCGGCCCCGCTGGGCCTACCATCGGCGGTCCCCACCCCCACCGCCCCTTCCATGTCCGCTCCCGCTTCCGCCGCACCGCGTCGCTGGTTCGTCGCCGGTGACTTCAACGGCTTCTTCGGCCTGGTCGTCGACAACCTCTCCATCCTCGGCTTCATCGCCATGGCCCTGGTCGGGATCTTCCAGTTTCCCGCCGACGTGGTGTTCGGCCGCATGTTCCCCGGCACCGCCTTCGGCGTGCTGGTCGGCAACCTGCTGTACACCCTGATGGCGCGGCGGCTGGCCGCGCGCACCGGCCGCGACGATGTCACCGCCATGCCGCTCGGCCTGGATGCACCGACCAGCATCGGCATGGCGCTGCTGGTGCTCGGCCCGGCCTTCCTCGCGTTCAAGCAGCAGGGCATGGACCCGCACGCTGCGGGCATCGCCACCTGGCAGCTGGGCATGGCCGCGCTGGTCATCATGGGCGTGCTCAAGTTCGTGCTGTCGTTCTTCGGCGAAGCGGTCACCCGCGCGCTGCCGCGAGCCGCGCTGCTGGGTTCCATCGCCGGCATCGCGCTGGTGCTGATGGGCCTGCTGCCGCTGCTGGAAACGCTGCGCTCGCCGCTGGTCGGCTTCACCAC
This sequence comes from Stenotrophomonas sp. YJH_SMC_120, assembly GCF_059368675.1. Lineage (NCBI taxonomy): Bacteria > Pseudomonadati > Pseudomonadota > Gammaproteobacteria > Lysobacterales > Lysobacteraceae > Stenotrophomonas > Stenotrophomonas sp. YJH_SMC_120. Next base: position 60,547 of record NZ_JCAFRY010000022.1, on the reverse strand, counting down.
GCTCGGTTTGCTGCTGTACGTGCTGATTGCCAAGGGCAAGCTGCCGGTGCGTGGCCCGGGCGTGCTGCTGGCCTTCGTGTTCGGCACCGTGCTGTATTACGGCCTCGGCCTGGCCGGGCTGGGCGCGCCGGGCTTCCATGTGCCGGCGTGGGTGCCGCCGCAGGTGGTGCTGCCACTGCCGACGCTGGGCTTCCTCGACGGCCTACCCACCGCGATGACCTACCTGCCGCTGCTGCTGCCGTTCGGTCTGCTGATGGTGGTCGGCGGCATCAACGTGTCTGAAAGCGCGCGCGCAGCCGGCGACGACTATCGCACCCGCGACATCCTGCTGGTGGAAGCGGTAGCCACGCTGGTGGCCGGTGTCTGTGGCGGCGTGGCGCAGACCACCCCGTACATCGGCCAGCCGGCGTACAAGCACATGGGTGCGCGCAGCGGCTATACGCTGCTGACCGGCCTGTTCGTCGGCATCGGCGGCATGCTCGGCATCATCTCCGGGCTGGTGCAGTGGCTGCCGCTGGCGGTGCTGGCACCGATCATCGTGTACGTGGCCATCGATATCACCACCCAGGCCTTCCAGGCCACGCCGCGTCACCACACCGGCGCGATGGTGTTCGGCTTTCTGCCGTCAGTGGCGTACCTGCTGGCGATCAAGGCACCCGGCTGGATCGCGTCGGACCAGCTGCCGCAGCTGCTGACCAAGCTCGACGGCCATGGCCTGCCCGAGCTGGCGGTGATCTTCACCCTCGGCAACGGCTTCATCATCACCTCGATGCTGTGGATTTCGGCGGTGGCGGCGATGGTCGATGGCCGCCTGCGCCGTGCCTGCGGCTTCCTGCTGGTGGCTGCGGTGCTGACCCTGTTCGGTCTGATCCACTCGGTGGATCCGCGCGGTGGCATCTACCTGCCGTGGGAGCTGGACGGCCTGGCGCGCATCATCAGCTGGCAGTTCGCTGGTGCCTACGTGGCACTGGCGTTGCTGCTGGGGTTGCTTTCGCTGCAGAAGCAGCCGGTGCAGCCGCTGGGTGAAAACAACTGACTCAACGGTAGTGCCGGCCGCTGGCCGGCATCCTCATGGGCTTCGGTCGGATCGTGCAGCTGCCGGCCAGCGGCCGACACTACCGCTCTCCATCCAGTTCCGGGTAGTGGCGGAAGATGCCGTTGGTGTTGAACGGCAACCGCCGCTCCGAGGCCAGATAGGCGGCGATGTTCGGCCGCTTTGCCACCCGCTCCTGCAGCGCACGCAGCAGGGGCAGGGTCGGCGTCAGTGCCTGCATGCGGCGCGGGAACATGTAGTCCAGTCCGCTCAGCAGCTGGAACAGCGACAGATCCACATAGGAATGCTCGCGCAGTGCGTGGCGGCCACCATTGGCGGCCAGCACCTGCTCGAAGTAGCCGAGGAACTTCGGCAGCCGTTCGCTGCGCAGTGAGGCGGCCCGTGCCTTGGCTTCGGTCTTCTGCTCTTCGTAGTACTTCGATGCGGCGATCGGATGGTGGGTGTCGTGCACCTCGGCTACCAGGTCGGCGATGGTCAGCTGCAACTGCAGTGCCTGCACCCGCCGCGAGGCCGCCTGCGGCACCAGGTCCAGCGTCGGGCCGAGGAAATCCAGGATCGCGGCGACCTGTGCAATGACCTGGCGGCCCGCCTTCAGGAATGGCGGCGCGAAGGGCTGCGCACCTTCACTGCCGCCATCGAGAAACGGCTGCATCACCGCATCGCCGTGCACCCGCGCCATGTCGATGTAGTCGACACCGGCATCCTCCAGCGCCAGCCGCACGAACTCGCCACGGCCCTGGATGCCGGTCCAGTAATACAGCGCGTACTGCATGGCAGTGCCTCCACAGAACAAGGCTCACAGCCTCGCGCGCTGCATGCAAAGCAAGTGTGAGCACGGCCTTGCTGCAGGCCTCAACCCGAACGGCAGCGGAACAGGCGGGGAACCGGCTGCAATCGGTGGGGTCACACCTTCACCATGCGTATGGAACGAGGTGCTGCAGCATGCAGAGTGGAAAGGCGGTATGGCCCTGGGTGTTGGGCGTGGTGGTGATCGGTGGTGCCGGTGGTTGGCTGTTCCGCGATCAGCTGAAGCGCCTGGCAGACGGTGTTTCGGTGCCGGTGCAATCAACCCCCGCCAGTACCGGCGCGCCGCCACAACCGCAGGCGGCCGCGCAGCCCGCGCCGGCACCACCGCCGATCAGGCATCCGCTGGATACCGAGGCCGCGGCTGACCCGGCGCTGCCGACGCTGGCCGACAGCGATGCGGCGGCCTGGGGCGCATTGAGCCAGCTGTTCCAGGGCGAGGGGCCACTGACCCTGCTGCTGCGCGACCACCTGATCCAGCGCCTGGTTACCCAGCTCGACAACCTGGACAAGCCCAGCGTGCCGCCGACCGCGCTGGCCGCGCGGCCGCTGCCGGGCAGCCTGCAGGTCGAACCCGCCGAGGGCGGCGAACGCATCGCCGCCAGCAACGCGGCGCGCTATGCACCCTACGTGCAGGCCTTCACCGCGCTGGACCCGGCGGCAACGTCTACCGCCTACAAGCGCTTCTATCCGCTGATCCAGCAGGCCTATGTGGACCTGGGCCGGCCCGACGGGTACTTCAACGACCGCCTGGTCGCGGTGATCGACAACCTGCTGGACACCCCGGAACTGGCCCAGTCCCCAGTGGTGCAGCGCGATGAACGCGGCCGCTACCGCTTTGTCGATCCCACCCTGCAGTCGCGCTCGATCGGGCAGAAGGCGCTGCTGCGGATGGATGCCGCCCAGGCGCGGGCGGTCAAGCAGCAGCTGCGGGCGATCCGCAGCGCGATCACCCGCTGAGCCCGTTCACCGCGTAGAACTGATCGGGATCAACGCGCCGACCACACCGGTTCCGGCATGCTGGCCGGAGCCTGACTGGCCTCGGGGTGCAGTCGCAGCCACCCTTGAAACCGGGTGGGGCAACCGCATCTTTCCAGCATCGCCGGCGCGGGCCGGCCCTGATGACCGATGAGGATTCGCAATGCGGATGGACAAGCTCACCTCGCGTTTCCAGCAGGCGCTGGCAGACGCACAGTCGTTGGCCGTGGGCCGCGACAACAGCATCATCGAACCGGTTCACCTGTTCAGCGCGTTGCTGGACCAGCAGGGTGGCAGCACGCGCCCGCTGCTGGCCCAGGCCGGGGTGAACGTGCCGGTGCTGCGCGAGCGCCTGACCGAGGCGCTGGATGCGCTGCCGAAGGTGTCCGGCCAGGCCGGCAACGTCTCGATGGGCAACGATCTGGGGCGCCTGCTGAACCAGACCGACAAGCTGGCGCAGCAGCACGGGGACGCCTTCATTGCCAGCGAGTGGTTCGTGCTGGCGGCGCTGGACGACGGCGGCACGCTGGGCATGGCGCTGCGCGCCGCCGGTGCCGACAAGACGCGCCTGCAGGCGGCCATCGACAAGCTGCGCGGCGGCGAGAACGTGCAGTCGGAGAATGCCGAGGAACAGCGCCAGGCGCTGGAGAAATACACCATCGACCTGACCGCGCGTGCCGAGAGCGGCAAGCTCGACCCGGTGATCGGCCGTGACGAGGAAATCCGCCGCACCATCCAGGTGCTGCAGCGCCGGACCAAGAACAACCCGGTGCTGATCGGCGAACCCGGCGTGGGCAAGACCGCGATCGTCGAAGGGCTGGCCCAGCGCATCATCAACGACGAAGTGCCCGAAGGCCTGCGCGGCAAGCGCGTGCTGTCGCTGGACATGGGCGCGCTGATTGCCGGGGCCAAGTTCCGCGGCGAATTCGAGGAGCGCCTGAAGGGCGTGCTCAACGACCTGGCCAAGAACGAGGGCCAGATCATCCTGTTCATCGACGAACTGCACACCATGGTCGGCGCCGGCAAGGCCGATGGCGCGATGGATGCCGGCAACATGCTGAAGCCAGCGCTGGCACGCGGCGAGCTGCACTGCATCGGCGCCACCACGCTGGACGAATACCGCAAGTACATCGAGAAGGATGCTGCGCTGGAGCGTCGCTTCCAGAAGGTGTTCGTGGGCGAGCCGTCGGTGGAGGACACCATCGCGATCCTGCGCGGCCTGAAGGAAAAGTACGCGGTGCACCACGGCGTGGAGATCACCGATCCGGCCATCGTGGCGGCTGCGACGTTGTCCAACCGCTACATCACCGACCGCCAGCTGCCGGACAAGGCCATCGACCTGATGGACGAAGCCGCCTCGCGACTGCGTATGGAGATCGACTCCAAGCCGGAAGAGCTGGACCGCCTTGAGCGCCGGGTGATCCAGCTGAAGATCCAGCGCGAGATGCTGAAGAAGGAGAAGGACGAAGCCTCGCGGCAGCGCCTGGCCGACCTGGAAAACGACATCGACGGGCTGGAGCGCGAGTTCTCCGACCTCAATGAAATCTGGAAGTCGGAGAAGGCCGCGCTGCAGGGCGCGACCAAGATCAAGGAACAGGTCGAGCAGGCCAAGCTGGAGCTGGAGGCCGCGCAGCGCCGCCAGGATTTCGCCAAGATGAGCGAGATCCAGTACGGGCTGCTGCCGCAGCTGGAAAAGCAGCTGGCCGCGGCCCAGGAGGCCGAGCACAAGGACTTCAAGCTGGTGCAGGACCGCGTGACCGACGAGGAGATCGCCGAGGTCGTATCGCGCTGGACCGGCATCCCGGTCAACAAGATGCTCGAAGGCGAGCGCGACAAGCTGTTGCGCATGGAAGAGGTGCTGCACAACCGCGTGGTCGGCCAGGAAGAAGCGATCAAGGTCGTCTCCGATGCCGTGCGCCGCTCGCGTGCAGGCCTGTCCGATCCGAATCGCCCGGCCGGCTCGTTCCTGTTCCTCGGCCCGACCGGTGTCGGCAAGACCGAGCTGTGCAAGTCGCTGGCCGAATTCCTGTTCGACAGTGCCGACGCGATGATCCGCATCGACATGAGCGAATTCATGGAGAAGCACAGCGTGGCCCGCCTGATCGGCGCGCCTCCGGGCTACGTCGGCTACGAGGAAGGTGGCTACCTGACCGAGGCCGTGCGTCGCCGTCCGTACTCGCTGATACTGCTGGACGAAGTGGAGAAGGCGCATCCGGATGTGTTCAACATCCTGCTGCAGGTGCTGGACGATGGCCGCCTGACCGATGGACAGGGCCGTACCGTGGACTTCCGCAACACCGTCATCGTGATGACCTCGAACCTGGGCTCGCACCAGATCCAGGACATGAGCACCGACGACAGTCCGGAGGCCTACACGCAGATGAAGGCGGCGGTGATGGGCGTGGTGCAGGCGCACTTCCGGCCGGAGTTCATCAACCGCCTTGACGACATCGTGGTGTTCCACCCGCTGGACAAGCAGCAGATCAAGCAGATCGCGCGCATCCAGATGCGTGGGCTTGAAAAGCGGCTGGCCGAGCGCGGGTTGAAGCTGGCGGTCTCCGATGCGGCGTTCGACCTGCTCGGCAACGTCGGTTTCGATCCGGTCTATGGCGCGCGCCCGTTGAAGCGTGCAATCCAGTCGCAGCTGGAGAATCCGCTGGCGCAGCAGATCCTGTCCGGTGCTTTCGTCAACGGCGATACCATCGAAGTCGGAAACGACGGCGGCCGCCTGGTGTTCGCCAAAGCGTGATTCACACGGGGCGCTGCCTGGCCGTAGCGCCCCGTTTCCTGCGAAGTGGGCCGGGCAATGCCCGGCGCTCACTCAGAAGCGGTGCGTATAGCCGCTCATCAAGCCGAACTGGTTCGCCTTCTGCACGATCGGGCTGTCGGCGGCATCACCGAGCAGGCGCGTGCCTTCGGCCGAGATGTACCAGTTGCCGTTGCGGCCCACGCGGTGGCTCCACTTCAGGCCGACACCGGCACTGACCAGGCCGGCCTTTGGCTTGTGCTCGGCAAAGCCGGTACGCGCCGCCTGTTCCGGGCTGACGCCGTACCAGGTCTGCATGTAGCCGCGGTTGCCGTAGTCGGTGGACACGCTGCCGCTGACCACGCCGCCGGCCAGGTCGAACAGCGGCATGCTCAGGTTCAGATGGATCTGCTGGGTGGCCAGGCCGTTCTCGGCCTTGTCCTCGTCCTTGCGGGTGAACTGCCAGGAGCCGCTCAGCACGGCTTCGCCCAGCGTATAACCAGCCGAGACGCCGACCAGGGGACGGGCATCGATATCACCCATGCCGCGCAGGAAGTCGGAACCGCCGAGCAGCGAGTCCTTTTCCTTGCGGATGCCGCTGGCGCCGACATACGCGCGCACGCGGGTGTGCTCGCCGATGGAGGTGCCCCAGCCAATGCCACTGGTGCCCAGAAACCATCCACCCGGCGAGGTGACATCAAAGGACAACGACGGCGTCGCACGATACTCCTCGCTGCCGCTGTAGCGCGGCGCCACGCCACCGCCGGCAGCGACCTCGAAGGTCCAGTGGTCATCCTTGGCGTGGGCGATCGGTGCGGCGAACAGCGGCAACAGGGCCAGGCAGAGCAGGGCGGGGGAACGGCGAAGCTGGGACATGGAAACTCTCGACAATGGGAGGAAGGCAGCACGCGCATCCGGCGAGTGCTGCAGGGTCGCTAGCGTGGCGATACGCCGGCGACCGATCCGTCCGCAGTTGTGCGGGAGTTGTAATAAACTGTAATTGCGCCCAAGGGCGTTCAGCTGGCAGCCAGCGGCCAGTGCATCTCCAGGCGCGCGCCGCCCAACGTGGCGCGGCTGATGCGAAGCTCGCCGCCGTGGCGGACGGCAATGCGGCTGACGATGGCCAGGCCCAGGCCGAAGCCCCCGGTATCGCGGCTGCGGCTGTCATCCAGGCGGGTGAACGGGCGCATCACCTTCTCGCGATCGGCTTCGGCAATGCCGGGACCGTCGTCATCCACACGCAGGCAGGCGCGGCCGCTGACACCGACCAGCGAGACTTCCACCTGCGAACGCGCATGGCGCAGCGCATTGCCCACCAGATTGCTGAGTGCCAGCTGCAGCAGGCGTGGTTCGGCATCCACCCGCGGCAACGCACTGGGCTGCACGCGCAGTACCACCCCGGCACGTTCGGCATCACGGCGCGCATCGGCCAGGCAGGCCTGCAGCCAGTCATTGGCTTCGATGCGCTGCATCGGCTCGCCCTCGCTGGGATGCTCCAGCCGTTCGTAAGCCAGCAGTTCGCTGACCAGCCGGTTGAGCTCGGCCAGGTCACCGTGCAGGCCCTGCGCCAGCCGTTCGCGGCGTTCGCGGTCATCGCTGTCCTGCATCAGGTCCAGGCCGAAGGCCACGCGCGCGATCGGCGTGCGCAGCTCGTGCGAGATCGCATGGGTCAGGTCGCGCTGGCGCTGCACCAGTTCGGCCACGCGTGCCGCCATGCGGTTGGAGTGGTCGACGATGACCCGGATCTGCGAGCGTGGCGAGACCTGTGCACGTGCCTGCAGATCGCCCGAACCGATGCGGTCGGCATGCCGGCGCAGCGCTTCCAGGTCGCGCCAGAGCAGGCGCACCCACGCGTACAGGCTGGCGCCCACCAGCAGCAGGATGCTGAGGTAGGCGGCGATGGTCATGTACGTCGTCATCTGCACCGCGCCAGGCAGGCGCAGGTGCAGCCAGCGGCCATCGCTGCCCTCGATGGGCAGCAGGACCTGCTGGTATTGATCGCGCACGATGAAACCATCGGCCTTCACGGCCACCTGTTCCTGCGCGTCGAGTGCGGGAGGTTTGTCGAGCAGGGTCAGGGCGATGCCGTAGTGTGGCTGCCACTGCTGCAGGCGCTCACGCTGCTGGTCGGCATCCAGGCCGGCCAGGCCACTGCGCAGGGCGTACACCTGACCACGCACCTGCTGGACGAAGACGCGATCCTGCACGGGCGTGTAGATGCCGTCCAGGATGTGGTTGAGGAAGAACACCGACACCAGGAAGCAGGCACCCGTGATAAACCACAACCACAGGAACAGCCGCTTCATGCCGTCCAGGCCGACGGATTGAACTGGTAGCCACGGCCCCACACGGTCTTGATCCGCCGCGGTTCGCGCGCATCATCGCCGAGCTTGCGGCGCAGCTTGCCGATGCTGACATCGACACTGCGGTCCAGGCCGTCAAAGCCGATGCCGCGCACTGCCTGCAGGATCTGGTCGCGCGACAGGATCTGCCCCGGCTGGCTGGCCAGCAGCCACAGGATCTCGAATTCCGTGGTGCCCAGCTCGACCGGCTGACCGTGCAGGTGCACTTCGCGCTGCATGCGGTCGATCAGCAGTTCGCCATGCATCAGACGGCTGGGTGTGCCGGTGTTGCTGCTGCCATGGCGGCGGCGCAGCAGGGCGCGCAGGCGGGCGAGCAGCAGGCGCGGCTCGATCGGTTTGTGCACATAGTCATCGGCGCCCGATTCCAGGCCCAGCACCTGCTCGATGTCGTCTTCGCAGGCGGTCAGCATCAGGATCGGCACGTCGGAGAAACTGCGGATCTGCCGGCACACATCGATGCCGCCGAGGCCGGGCAGCATCAGGTCCAGTACCACCAGCTCGGGCGCATGCTGGCGGCAGGCCGCGCCGGCAAGGTCACCGCGCGCGACATGCTGCACGGCGAAACCATGTTCGTGGAGATAGTCGCTGACCAGCTCGGCCAGGCGACGGTCGTCCTCCACCAACAAGACCTGGGTCGGGGTGCCGTTGGCGGTGGGTGTCCAGGGGGATGGCTGCATGCGCGTGGGGCCTCCGTGCCCGGGCAGGAGCGCCCGGCGGCGAAGCCTATCAACGCCCCGTGACCGCTGCCTGAATCGCGACCAACCTGATAACCCCCGGTATGGACGTCATCGCCAGCAGCTTTCAGCGGCCGGCGACGGCTGGCCTATGGTGGCGGTTTCCCCGGATGGAGCCTGGCGCAATGAGCGACCCGCAGTGGCAACTGGAAACCCTGGCCGTGCACGGCGGCTACCGTCCCGACCCGACTACCCGCGCGGTGGCGGTGCCGATCTACCAGACGGTGGCGTATGCCTTCGATGACACCCAGCACGGCGCCGACCTGTTCGACCTGAAGGTACCGGGCAATATCTATACGCGCATCATGAACCCCACCACCGACGTGCTGGAGCAGCGCCTGGCCGCGCTGGAAGGCGGCATCGGTGCGCTGGCGCTGGCCTCGGGGCAGGCCGCGATCACCTATGCCATCCAGACCATTGCAGAGGCCGGCGACAACATCGTCGCCTCCAGCGCGCTGTATGGCGGCAGCCTCAACCTGCTGGCGCACACCCTGCCGCAGTACGGCATCCAGGCGCGCTTCGCCGACCCCGCCGATCCAGCGGCGTTCGCCGCGCTGATCGACGAGCGCACCAAGGCGGTGTTCGTCGAATCGATCGGCAACCCGCGTGGCAACGTCACCGACATTGCCGCCATCGCCGAGGTCGCGCATGCCGCCGGCGTGCCGCTGATCGTGGACAACACCGTGGCCACACCGTTCCTGCTGCGCCCGTTCGAGCACGGTGCCGACATTGTCGTGCACTCGCTGACCAAATACCTGGGCGGCCACGGCAACAGCCTCGGCGGCGCGATCATCGACTCCGGCCGCTTCGACTGGGCCGCGCAGCCGAAGCGTTTCGCCCGACTCAACCAGCCCGACCCCAGCTACCACGGCGTGGTCTACACCGAAGCGCTGGGGCCGGCGGCCTATATCGGCCGCGCGCGCGTGGTGCCGCTGCGCAATACCGGCGCCGCGTTGTCGCCGTTCAACGCGTTCCTGATCCTGCAGGGCATCGAGACCCTGGCCCTGCGCATGGAGCGCATCAATGCCAATGCACTGGCCGTCGCGCAGTACCTGAAGGCGCACGACAAGGTGGCCTGGGTACGCTACGCCGGGTTGGCCGACGACCCGGAGCACGCCGCCGCGCAGCGCTACCTGGGGGGACACGGCTCGGGCGTACTGACCTTCGGCCTGCCCGGCGGCCGTGAGGCGGGTGCACGTTTCCTCGATGCGCTGAAGCTGTTCACCCGCCTGGTCAACCTGGGCGATGCGAAGTCGCTGGCCACCCATCCGGCCTCCACCACCCATCGCCAGCTGGATGCCGCCGAACTGGCCAAGGCCGGCGTCAGCGAAGACACCGTGCGGCTGTCGATCGGCATCGAGCACATCGGCGACCTGCGCGCCGACCTGGAACAGGCCCTGGCCGGCGCCTGATAGCTACGCGCTTGGTCGTCATCGCTACTGGCGATCACCACCGGCACCGCGATGCGCTACGGTGGAACTGCCTCTCCAAGGCATGGCAAGGTGGCGATCCAGATCCCCGGTCGATGCGGGTCGACCGGGGATCTTTTTTGTTTCCGGGGTCAGATCCGTTTTCCTGTGGAAAACGGATCTGACCCATGCGCCGACGTGTCGACCCAGGGCGACACCTACCAGAGCAGAACGCCGTTCCGGCAGATCGCAGGAATCTGTCGAAGGCGGGGTGGGTCCGGTTGCAGGGGCGTGAGCGCCATGGATGGCGCGACCGAGCCTCCATGGACGGATTCACGGCGTCCCCTGCAACCGGTCCTACCCCGCCATCCCACGGATAGTCAGCTTTTGCCTTTGCCTTTGCTGTTGCCTTGGCAGGTGCAGGGCTGCAAGCCCTGCCGCACCCACACCCCTCACACCACCGGAATGCTGTGCTGCCCCAGATTCCGGTACGGCGGCGTGGACATGATCATCTCCGCCAGCGAATACGCCAGCTCACGTTCGGCCATCACCGTGCCATCGGCACCGTGTTCCAGCAGATGCTTCACTTCCGCATCGCTGTGTGCGCGCGCCAGCAGGGTCAGGTCCGGGTTGATCGCCCGCAGCTTGGCCAGCGCCTCACCGGCTTCCAGCGGTTGCGGAATCGCCAGCACCGCAATCTTCGCGCGCTCCGGATGGGCCTCGGCCAGCACCCGGTCGGCCGCCGCACTGCCGCGGATCGCCGCCAGGCCCTTGGCGTGCGCCTGCTCGACGTGCTCCTTGTTGTCATCGATCACCAGCACCGGCACGCCACGGTCGCGCAGCACCTGGGCCAGTTCGCTGCCCACGCGGCCATAACCAATCACGATGGCGTGGTCATGCAGGTCACGTGAGGGACCGGTGGCCTCTTCGGGCTCGGCGGCCTGGGGTGACTGCTCCTGCTTGGCCTGCCAACGGTCCAGCAGCCCGAATACCAGCGGGTTGAGCATGATCGACACCAGCGCACCGGCCAGTACCAGCGACTGGCCTTCCTTCGGCAGGATCTGCAGTGCCACGCCGAGGCCGGCGATGATGAAGGCGAACTCACCGATCTGCGCCAGGCTGGCCGAGATGGTCAACGCGGTGCTGGTCGGGTGCCCGAACGCGCGCACGATGAAGAACGCCGCGGCCGACTTGCCGAACATGATGATCAGCACGGTGGCCAGCACCTGCCACGGGTGCTGGACGAGGATATTGGGGTCGAACAGCATGCCGACCGACACAAAGAACAGGACCGCGAACGCATCGCGCAGCGGCAGCGAATCGTGCGCGGCCTTGTGGCTCAGCTCCGATTCGTTGAGCAGCATGCCGGCGAAGAACGCGCCCAGCGCGAACGAGACGCCGAACAACATGGCCGAGCCGAACGCGACGCCCAGCGCGATCGCCAGCACCGACAGGGTGAACAGCTCGCGCGAGCCGGTGCCGGCGATACGCTCCAGGATCCACGGAATGACCCGGCGGCCGACCACCAGCATCACCGCCACGAACAGGCCCAGCTGCACGAAGGTCCAGCCGATGTCGGCCAGCACGCTGCCCAGCGAGTGCGATTCCTTGGCTGCTTCGGGGCCGAACACGCCGGCCATCACCGGCATCATCACCAGTGCCAGCACGCAGGCCAGGTCTTCCACGATCAGCCAGCCGACCGCGATCTTGCCGCGCATCGTCTCCAGCAGGCGGCGTTCCTCCATCGCCCGCAGCAGCACCACCGTGCTGGCGGTGGCCAGCGAGAAACCGAAGATGACCCCGTGGATGGCCGGCCAGCCCATCAGCGAGGCCACACCCCAGCCGAGCAGGGTGGCCACCGCGATCTGGCCGATGGCGCCGGGGATGGCGATCGCCTTGACCGCCATCAGGTCCTTCAGCGAGAAGTGCAGGCCGACACCGAACATCAGCAGCATCACGCCCAGTTCGGCCAGCTGGTTGGCCAGCGCCTGGTCGGCGACGAAGCCGGGGGTGAACGGACCTACGCAGATGCCAGCAACCAGGTAACCGACCAAGGGAGACAAGCGGAGCTTGTTGGCCAGCGCGCCGAAGATGAAGGCGAGCCCCAGGCCAACGGCAACGATGTTGATCAGGTCGGTGTCATGGTGCATCGGCACTCGCAGAAAGCAGGGGGATACCCCGATTTTCACCGAAGCGGCCAGATACGGCAAACCCGCCGTCCACGTGCCGTGGCCGGCGGGTTTGCCCACGCATTTCTCTTCTACCCCCGCCTTCGGAGCGCCCCTTCAACAAGAAGGGGCGCTCCTCCAGACGCGGCCCGGGGTTGCCGGCCAGCGGCCGGCTCTACCCCTTACCAGGTGTACTTGATCCGCCCGTACACGTACGCGCCGTTGAAGCCGAACGGCGAGTAGTTGCTGTACGGCAGCATGCCGAAGGTCGAGTTCTGCAGGTCTTCGGTGCGGTCCGGGTACTTGTCCAGCAGGTTGTCGGCGCCCACGGTCAGGGTCCAGTTGCTGCTCGGCTTGTAGCTGGCCGAGGCATCCACCACCCAGGCGTCGCCGTAGGTCTGGTCACGCAGCGCGGTGGCCGAGTTGCGCACGGTGAATTTGCCGTAGCGGGTGGCGGCCAGGCCCAGTTCCCAGTGGTCCGAGCGCCAGGTGCCGCTCAGGATCGCCTTGTCGCGCGGGTAGCTGTCCTCGATGCGGCCAATTTCATCGCGACCGATCAGCGACTGGGTCAGGCCCAGCGTGCCGAACACCGCCGGGGTGCCGCCGACGCGGCGCACTTCGGTGTCGTTGTAGCTGTACGCAGCGGTCAGCTCCAGGCTGCTGGCGTTGAACGGCACCGTATAGCTGGACACGAAGTCGACGCCACGGGTGCGCGTATCCAGGCCGTTGGTGAAGTAGGAGAACGCGGTCACCTGCGGCAGGCCCAGGGTGCCCAGCAGCGCGCTGGTGGCCGCGTTGGTGGTGATGCTGGACGACAATGCGATGCGGTCATCAATGTCGATCTGGTAGGCGTCGACGGTGATATACAGGCGGTCGACCGGCTGCAGCACCAGGCCCAGGCTGTAGGAGGTGGAAGTTTCGGCCTTCAGCGGCGAGGCGCCCAGCGCCTGCGCGGCCGGGCTGGTGGTCGGGAAGGTGCCACGCTCGACGAATACGCCATTGAGGAACTGGCTGGTGACCGCCTGGTAGCCCTGCTGCGCCAGCGAAGGTGCACGGAAGCCACTGGAGGCGGTGGCCCGCAGCGCGACCTTGTCGGTGAATGCGTAGCGCGCCGACAGCTTGCCGGAGAAGCGGTCGCCGAAGTCCGAGTAGTCCTCGTAGCGGCCGGTGATGCCGGCCGAGAACTTCTCGGTCAGGTCCGCTTCCAGGCCAGCATAGACCGCGTAGTTGTGGCGGTCCGCATGCACTTCATTGGTCGGGGTGAAGCCCGCGAAGCCCTGCGCGCCGCTGCCGGTGTACGAGTTCAGCTCGCCCGGGTTCTGGTCCCACTTTTCCTTGCGGTACTCACCACCGAAGGACAGCGTGACCGGGTAGGCCAGGCCCCAGTCCAGCGACTTGGTCAGGTCGGCATTGAAGATGTCCTGCTGGTACTTCAGCGTGCCGTCGTAGAACGAGCGCGGGCTGGTTGCGCCGAGGCTGTAGTTGATGCTGTTGCGGGTGTGGAAGTCGAGGGTGTTCTCACCGTGGTTCAGGCTCAGGTCCCAGGTCCAGCCGTTGTCGGTGTTGCCCTTGACCCCGGCCACCAGCGAGCGGTCCTTCGAATACTGGTTGATCTCCGGCACGAAGCCGTCGGGGTAGGTCTGCGCCAGCAGCGCGCTCTGCCCGCTGTGGTTGCGCGAACGGTAGAACGCGAACGAGGTGATGTCGCGGTTGCTGAGCAGCGCGCTGGCGTAGCCGGTCACGTGGTCGCTGAAGTCGAAGCTGGCGTTGGCCGACGCGGCGGTGGCATCCACGCGCGGGTCGCCGACGATGAAGGTCTTCTGGCCGATGCTGGGGAAGTTGCCGGTGTTCGGGGTGGTGCCGCGGTACGGGCCGGCGCGGTTGCTCTCGTCCTGCTGGCTGATCTGGCCAGCCACGTGCACGCGACCACGGCCGTTGCCGAACTCGACGCCGGTATCGCCGGAGAGCTGGTACTTGTTGCCGTCACCGGCCGAGTACTGGCCGTAGTCCACGGCCAGGCTGCCGCCACGGCCGCTGCCCTTGAGCACGATGTTGATGACGCCTGCAATGGCGTCCGAGCCGTACTGTGCCGACGCACCGTCGCGCAGCACTTCCACGCGCTCGATGGCGGCAATCGGGATCGCATTGATGTCCACTGCCGACGAGCCACGGCCGATGCTGCCGTTGACGTTGATCATCGCCGAGGTGTGGCGGCGCTTGCCGTTGACCAGCACCAGCACCTGGTCCGGCGACAGGCCGCGCAGCTGCGCCGGGCGCACGCCACTGGTGCCGTCGGTCAAGGCCGGGCGCGGGAAGTTCAGCGAGGGCAGGGCGCGCGACAGTGCGGTGGCCAGTTCACTGGTGCCGGTGGACTGCAGCACTTCAGGGGTGATGATGTCGATCGGCGACTGCGATTCGGCGACGGTGCGGTCGGCCACGCGGGTGCCGGTGACGATCACCGTGTCCAGGGTGTTGGCGGCGGTGCCGGCCTGCTGGGCAGCGGCAACGAACGGAGAGCCACCGAGTGCGACAGCGACGGCGGCGGCGATCAGGCTGGTCTTGCGGGTCATCGGGATGGGGCTCCGGTTGGCGGGGGTGGCACCGGAATCGACATCACGGGGGTGAGGCGGACGGCGGTTGTTGCGGTGCGCAAGGCAGGAATTAACGGGATATTCAGTGCCTGTCAAATGGTTGCAACAGGAAAAAACGTTGCAGCAGCAACCATTTAGCGGCAGAGGGCAGCGGCGGGAGGTGGGGCCCGGGGGCTGCGCGGGGCCGACGAGGGAGAGAGTTGGCCTGCCGCCGCGCATCCCGGGGCGCGTCAAGTATTCGTTAACGCTAGAATTACGTCGCAGGAACAGTGCTCACCAGCACATTCCATCCGGTTATATGGACCCCTCCCCCGATGATCTCCCTTCGTAATTTCGCCTTGCGCCGCGGCGAGCGGCTGCTGTTGTCCAATGTCGACCTGACCCTGCACGCCGGTTACCGGGTGGGCGTGGTCGGCCGCAACGGTGCTGGCAAGTCCAGCCTGTTCGCGGCGGTGAAGGGCGAGCTGGAGGCCGACAAGGGTGACGTCGACCTGCCCGGCAAGGTCCGTATCGCCAGCGTGGCCCAAGAAACCCCGTCGCTGCCGGACCCGGCGCTGAGCTTTGTGCTGGGCGGGGATACCGATGTGGCTGCGGTGCTGGCTGAAGAGGCTGAAGCAACCGCGCGCGAAGATTGGGAGGCGGTGGCCAACGCGCACACGAAGATGGCCGAGATGGGGGCCTACGACGCCGAAGCGCGCGCCGGCAAGCTGCTGCACGGCCTCGGTTTCCCGGCCGAGACCCACCACCGCGCGGTGTCCTCGTTCTCCGGCGGCTGGCGCGTACGCCTGAACCTGGCCCGCGCGCTGATGATGCCCAGTGACCTGCTGCTGCTGGACGAACCGACCAACCACCTGGACCTGGACGCGGTGTACTGGCTGGAGCAGTGGCTGCTGAAGTACCCCGGCACCCTGCTGTTGATCTCGCATGACCGCGAGTTCCTCGACAACGTGGCCACCCACACCCTGCACCTGCACGGCGGCGGCGCCAAGCTCTACCCGGGCGGTTATACCGATTTCGAGCGCCAGCGCGCCGAACAGCTGCGCCAGCAACAGATCGCGCACGAGAAGGAACAGGCCGAGCGCGCCCACCTGCAGAGCTTCATCGACCGCTTCAAGGCACAGGCCAGCAAGGCCGCGCAGGCGCAGAGCCGCATGAAGCGCCTGGCCAAGCTGGCCGGCACCGAAGCAGTGCGCGCCGAGCGCGAGTTCCGCATCGAGTTCGCGCCGCCGGCCAAGCTGCCGTTCTCGCTGATCCGCCTGAACCATGTCGAGGCCGGCTACGGCAAGGACGCAGTGATCCTGCACAACGTCGGCTTCGGTCTGGAAGCGGGCCAGCGCATTGGCCTGCTCGGCCCGAACGGTGCCGGCAAGACCACCCTGGTGAAGACCCTGGTGGGCGAGCTGGCGCCGATCGTCGGCGAGCGCATGGCGCACCCGGACCTGAAGATCGGCTACTTCGCCCAGCACACGGTGGAGTCGCTGCACGAAGGCCAGTCGCCGATGGAGCACTTCCGCGAGATCGCCCCGGACGCACCGAACCAGTCGTTCCGCGACTTCCTCGGCAAGTGGAACTTCCCGGGTGACCGCGCGTTTGAGCCGGTCGATGGCTTCTCCGGTGGCGAGCGCGCACGCCTGGCGCTGGCGCTGATCGCCTGGCAGCAGCCGAACGTGCTGCTGCTGGACGAACCGACCAACCACCTTGACCTGGAAATGCGCGAAGCGCTGGCCGAAGCATTGGCCACCTTCGAAGGCGCGATCGTGATGGTCTCTCACGACCGCCATCTGATCGGCCTGGTCTGCGATACCTACTGGCGCGTGGCCGATGGCGTGGTCGAGCCGTTCGATGGCGACCTGGATGCCTACGCCGCGTGGCTGCGTACCCGCCCGCAGGCGCAGGGCACCAAGGCGCGCATGGAACAGGTGGAAGAGCCGGTGGTGGTCAAGACCGTCCCGGTGGCGCAGGTGATGCAGAAGAAGCCGGTGAACCCGCACAAGCTGGCCGCCGCTGAAGCCAAGGTGGCCGAGCTGGAAGGTGCCCTGGCCGAGCTGGACCGCCAGCTGGCCGACCCGGCCAACTACGCCGATGCCACGCGCATGGCCGTGCTTGGCCGCGATCGCGAAACCGCCGCCGCGCAGCTGGAAAAGGCCGAAGCCGCTTGGATGGAACTGCTCGAGTCCTGACCGGTAGTGCCGGCCGCTGGCCGGCAGCGCGATGCGCCCACAACGATCAAGGGATTGCCGGCCAGCGGCCGGCACTGCCTACGCGCCCTGTGCCTGCAGCCATTCGCGGAAGCGCCTGGCCGGCTCACGTTCGGCACGCGATCGCAGCCGCGTCAGCCAGTAGCGCCCCAGCTCCAGCGTGGTGCTGAACGGCTGCAGCAGGCGATCCTCGGCCAGTTCCTGCTCGAACATGCGCAGCGGCAGCAAGGCCACACCGGCGCCACCGGCGGCCGCCATCGCGACCGTCAACGAGGAATCGAATACCGGCCCGCGCGCTTCCACGCCGCTGACCCCGGCCGCCTGCAGCCAGCGCGGCCATTCGTCGCTGCGGTAGGAACGAAGCAGCGGCAGCGTGCCCAGGTCGCGTGGCTGTTTCAGGCGCCGCGCCAGCGCCGGTGCGCACAGCGGTGCAAACGGCGCGTCGAGGATCGCCGTGCACGCCTGGCCCTGCCAGTCGCCATCACCAAAGCGGATCGCCAGGTCCAGCCCTTCTCCGGCCAGGTCGATGCGGTTGTTGTGGGTCTGCAGGCGCAGCTCGATGTCCGGGTGCGCTGCCTCGAACGCGGCCAGCCGTGGCAGCAGCCAGCCGGTGGCGAAGGTGCCGACCACGCCCAGGGTCAGCACTTCACGCGCAGGTCCGCCGGTGTAACGCGCGATGCTGGCGGAGATGCGCTCGAACGATTCGTTGAGCACCGGATACAGGGCCGCGCCTTCATCGGTGAGCGCCACGCCGCGCGGGAGGCGATGGAACAGGCGGATGCCGAGCCGGTCCTCCAGCCCACGGATCTGGTGGCTCAGTGCGGCCTGGCTGACACACAGCTCCAGCGCGGCACGGGTGAAGTTCTGGTGGCGGGCGGCGGCCTCGAAGGCGCGCAGCGCGTTCAGTGGCAGGGTAGGGTGCAACATCGCGCAGTCGTGAGCTGGAGTGATGGATGATCCTAACGCTTCAACGAAACATTTCGGAAAATTAAGGGGTTGAACGCGTCAGGCATTAGTTGAACTAATGTCTCTCGCAGATTTTTTGCGCTGGTCGCCCCCGATCTAGGCTTCAATAATCGAGCGGTCCCCCAGGAGAACCCGCATGCTCGCCCGTCGCCGATTCCTGCAGTTCAGTGGTGCCGCCGTGGCTTCC
Organism: Stenotrophomonas sp. YJH_SMC_120; assembly: GCF_059368675.1. Classification (NCBI taxonomy): domain Bacteria; kingdom Pseudomonadati; phylum Pseudomonadota; class Gammaproteobacteria; order Lysobacterales; family Lysobacteraceae; genus Stenotrophomonas; species Stenotrophomonas sp. YJH_SMC_120. The sequence continues at coordinate 42,349 of NZ_JCAFRY010000022.1, read as the reverse complement.
TCGCTTGCCTTGCCGCTGCTGGCACGTGCAGCGGGCAAGGCCACCGCCAACGCACCCACCGATGCCGCCATCACCGCCGCCAGTGATTTCGCCGCGCTGGAAAAGGCCTGCGCCGGACGCCTCGGCGTGACCCTGCTGGACACTGCCAGCGGTCGCCGCATCGGTCATCGCCAGGACGAGCGCTTCCCGATGTGCAGCACCTTCAAGAGCATGCTGGCGGCCACCGTGCTCAGCCAGGCCGAACGCATGCCGGCATTGCTGGACAGGCGCGTGCCGGTGGGCGAGGCCGATCTGCTCTCGCATGCACCGGTCACCCGCCGCCACGCCGGCAAGGACATGACCGTGCGCGACCTGTGCCGTGCCACGATCATCACCAGCGACAACACCGCCGCCAACCTGCTGTTCGGCGTGGTCGGTGGCCCGCCCGCAGTGACCGCGTTCCTGCGCGCCAGCGGCGACACGGTGAGCCGCAGTGACCGGCTGGAGCCGGAGCTGAACAGCTTTGCCAAGGGCGATCCACGCGATACCACCACGCCGGCGGCGATGGCCGCGACCCTGCAGCGCGTGGTGTTGGGCGAGGTACTGCAACCGGCTTCGCGGCAGCAGCTGGCCGACTGGCTGATCGACAACGAAACCGGCGACGCCTGCCTGCGCGTGGGCCTGGGCAAGCGCTGGCGCGTGGGTGACAAGACCGGCAGCAATGGTGAAGACGCGCGCAACGACATCGCCGTGCTGTGGCCCGTAGCCGGGGGCGCCCCGTGGGTGTTGACGGCTTATCTGCAGGCAGGTGCGATCAGCTACGAGCAACGCGCTAGCGTGCTGGCACAGGTGGGGCGGATTGCCGACCGGTTGATCGGATGAGGTAACCGGGGTCATTCAAACGTGGCTTGCCGGATCGGTTCGGCGCGCGCATCCTGCGCGCGTTCGAACCACACGGAAGTCCCCCATGAGCCATGAACTGATCTACCTGCTGCTGATCTTCGCGCTGCTGGTGATCCCGCGCGCGCTGCAGCGTTTCAGCCTGCCCGCGCCGCTGACCTGCCTGCTGTTCGGCATCATCGGCATGCTCTGGCTGGGCGACCAGGCCCACGATGCGGTGATCGGCCTGCTGGCCACGCTGGGCATTTCCTCGCTGTTCCTGTTCGCCGGCCTGGAAGTGGACCTGCAGGCGCTGCGCCGTGGCATGTGGCCGCTGCTGGCGCACCTGGTGATCCGTACCGGCACGCTGTTCGGCGTGGGCTGGCTGGCCTGGCGCTATGCGGGGCTGCCGTGGCAGGCCGCCGGGCTGTTGGCGCTGGCGCTGCTGACGCCGTCCACGGGCTTCATCATGGACTCGCTGTCGCGGCTGGGCCTCAGCGAAGACGAGCGGTTCTGGGTGACCAGCAAGGCCATCGCCGGTGAACTGCTGGCGCTGGCGGCGTTGTTCATCGTGCTGCAGGCCGGTGACCCAGGGCACATGGCGTTGTCCAGCCTGGCACTGCTGGCGATGATGATCGGCCTGCCGCTGCTGTTCATCGCGCTGGGCCGCTGGGTGGCACCGCACGCGCCGGGCTCGGAATTCTCGCTGCTGGTGATGGTCGGCATGGTGGCGGCCTACATCACCTACCTGCTGGGCGTGTACTACCTGGTTGGCGCGTTCATCGCCGGCCTGGTCGCGCGCCTGCTGCACCAGCGCATGCCGCTGCTGGCCTCGCACGAGAACCTGCACGCGCTGCGCCTGTTCGCCTCGTTCTTCGTGCCGTTCTACTTCTTCAACGCCGGCACCAAGGTGCCCGCCGAAGCGCTGAGCTTCGAGGCGCTGGGGCTGGGCATCGTGATCACCCTAGTGGTGCTGCCGCTGCGCATCGGCGTGGTCTGGCTGCAGCGCCGGGTGATGTTCGGCGAGAGCTTCCGCAGCAGCCTGCGGGTCTCGCTGGCGCTGGCACCGACGCTGATCTTCACCTTGGTGCTGGCGGCGATCATGCGTGAGCGCTTCCAGATTCCGGCGGTGCTGTTCGGTGCGCTGCTGCTGTACGCGGCGCTGACCACGCTGTTGCCGTCGCTGGTGTTCCGTACACCGTTTGACGTTGATCCGGTGGAGCAGGAGCCGGCCGGCGAGGGCGAGGCCGCACCGGTGGCGGCGACCGAAGCACTGCCGGCAGCACCGTCTGCCGAGCGCTGAGCGGGACTGGCGCGCGGTTTGCGCCCATCGTCCATGGCCGTTAGGGTTGGGGCATGAGACCGATTGCCGTTGCCACTACCGCCGCCCTCCTGCTCAGCCTCGCTGCGTGCACGCAGCGCTCCGATACGGTCGCCCATGACCTGGCGACCGCACCGGCCGATGCGTTCATGGCCGCCATCGCCGCACATTGCGGCCAGGCCTACGTCGGCAAGGTGGTGGAGGACACGCCTGCACCGACCGCCAAGGATCCGTTCGCCGGGCAGCGCCTGGTCATGCATGTGCGCGGCTGCGCCGACCCGGCGCATGAGCTGCGCATTCCGTTCCATGTCGGTGATGACCACTCGCGGACCTGGGTGCTGACCCGCACGCCGAACGGGCTGCGCCTGAAACACGACCATCGCCACGAAGACGGCAGCCCCGACGCAATCACCCTGTACGGTGGCGACAGCACGCCGCCGGGCACCGCCGAGCGCCAGCAGTTCCCTGCCGATGCCGATTCGGTGGCGATGTTCCGCCGTGCCGACATGCTGGCTTCCACGCACAACACCTGGGCGATGGAGATCGATCCGGACCAGACGTTCGTCTACGAACTGACGCGCCCGGACGGCCGCCGCTTCCGCGTGCAGTTCGACCTGAGCAAGCCGGTCGACCTGCCACCGCCACCGTGGGGCGACGACATAGCACCCGCGCCGTGATCCCGGGGTCGGATCCCTCCTGCGGAGGGCTCTGACCCCGACCCTGCACTCATCGCGTGCCGAAGCGCGCCCGGCAGCCGTTGCTCACCCACACCTGACCACGCGAGTAACCCCAGCTGCGGCCTTCCTGGCAGGCGCTGCCCGACAGCTGCTGCTGCAGCACCGGCCGGCCCTGGCGCTCATCCCAGTCGCAGGTCTGCGAGCGGTTGTTGTTGCTGCTGCAGGTGACGGAATAGTTGCTGTTGCCACCGCCCCAGCCGCCACCGCCCCAGCCGCGGGCCTCGGCGAATTCGGCGCGGCAGCCATTGCTGACCCATACCGCGCCGTTGCGCACACCCCAGGTACGGCCCTCGTCGCAAGGGCTGCCGGACAACTGGCGGACCAGGCGGGCATTGCGCCAGCCGACCGGGCAGCTGCGCTCGCGGTTGTTCTGGCTTTCGCAGCGGATGGTCTCGCCGGGCCGACCGTTGTTGCCTCCCCAGCCACCGCCATTGCCGCCGCTCCAGCCACCACGGGCCTCGACGAACTCGGCGCGGCAACCATTGGTGACCCAGATGCTGCCATTGCGGCTGCCCCAGGAGCGCCCTTCCTCGCAGGGGCTGCCAGACAACTGGCGGACCAGCTGCGCGCCGCGCCAGCCGGTGTTGCAGACCCGTTCGCGGTTGCTCTGGCTTTCGCAGCGGATCACCCCGTTCTGCGCAGAGGCGGACGGGGCGGGCAGGGCAAGGGTGCCCAGCGCACCCAGGCTGAGGGTCACGGCCAGGCTGGCCAGGGACAGCGGTTTCATGGCGGCATCCCATACGGTGGCAGGTGCCCGACTATAGGGAGGGGGACGATCAAGCCGGTGTGACTGGCCGGATTTGCCCCAGCCGGGGCCTCGGCCGCAGAATACGAGGCTTTCCGGCCCCCACCCGGTGCCGGCGTTCTCCAGCGGAGCTTCCCCCCATGCGTACCCACTTCTGCGGCCTGGTCGACGAGACCCTGATTGGCCAGACTGTCACCCTCGCCGGCTGGACCGACGTGGCCCGTAACCAGGGCGGCGTCTGCTTCATCGATCTCCGCGATCATGAAGGCATCGTGCAGGTGACGGTGGAGGTCGACAATGCCGAAGTGTTCGCGGTGGCCGCGTCGCTGGGCTACGAGGATGTGCTGCAGGTGGAAGGCGTCGTGCGTGCCCGCCACGCGGTGAACGACAAGATGCGCACCGGCAAGGTGGAAGTGATCGCCACCGCCATCACCGTGCTGAACAAGGCTGCGCCGCTGCCGTTCCACGCCCATGAGAACCCGGGCGAGGAAACCCGCCTGAAGTACCGCTACCTGGACCTGCGCCGCCCGGAAATGCAGCGCATGCAGCGCACCCGCATCAAGCTGGTGCAGGCGCTGCGCCGCCACCTGGACGAAAAGGGCTTCCAGGACATCGAAACCCCTATCCTGACCAAGGCCACCCCGGAAGGCGCACGCGACTTCCTGGTGCCGGCGCGCATGCACCCAGGCGAGTTCTACGCACTGCCGCAGAGCCCGCAGCTGTTCAAGCAGATCCTGATGATGGCCGGCTTCGACCGCTACTACCAGATCGCGCGCTGCTTCCGCGACGAGGCCCTGCGTGCCGATCGCCAGCTGGAGTTCACCCAGCTGGACATGGAATTCGCCTTCGTCCGCGAGCGCGACGTGCAGGATTTCGTCGAGGACATGATCCGCGCCATCTTCAAGGAAGTGGTGGACGTGCAGCTGGATGCCAGCTTCCCGCGCATGACCTGGGCCGAGGCCATGCGCCGCTACGGCTCGGACAAGCCGGACCTGCGCATCGCGCTGGAGCTGGTGGACGTGGCCGAACTGGTCAAGGACAGCGAGTTCCCGGTGTTCACCGGCCCGGCCAATGATGCCGAAGGCCGCGTTGCTGCGCTGCGCATCCCGGGCGGTGCGTCGCTGTCGCGCAAGCAGATCGACGAATACGCCGCGCATGCCGCCAAGTACGGCGCCAAGGGCCTGGCCTACATCAAGATCGCCGACAACGGCGAAATCAGCTCACCGATCCAGAAGTTCTTCAGCGAGGAATCCTTCGCCGCGCTGGTGGCCCACGTCGGCGCCGGCAACGGCGACATCGTGTTCTTCGGCGCCGGTGGCTACAACAAGGTCTCCGACTTCATGGGCGCGCTGCGGCTGAAGGCCGGCAAGGACTTCGGCCTGGTCGCCGACGGCTGGGCGCCGCTGTGGGTCACCGACTTCCCGATGTTCGAGTGGGACGAGGAAGAACAGCGCTACGTCGCCCTGCATCACCCCTTCACCGCACCGGCCGTGGACGACATCGCCGACCTGCGCGCCAATGCCCGTACCGCCGTTTCGCGCGGCTACGACATGGTGCTCAACGGCAATGAGATCGGCGGCGGTTCGATCCGTATCCACCGTCCGGACATGCAGAGCGCGGTGTTCGAGCTGCTGGGCATCGGTGCCGAAGAAGCCCGTGCCAAGTTCGGCTTCCTGCTCGACGCGCTGAACTACGGCGCGCCGCCGCACGGTGGCATCGCCTTCGGCATCGACCGCATCGCCGCGCTGATGGCCGGCACCGAGTCGATCCGCGACGTCATCCCGTTCCCGAAGACCACGGGTGCACAGGATCTGATGACCGACGCGCCGTCGCCGATCGTCGACGCGCAGCTGGCCGAAGTACACATCCAGGTTCGCCCCAAGACCAACTGATCAGGAGATCCAGGCAATGACCGAGTTTGCGTTTTCGCTGGAGTGGGAAAAGCTGGGCAATGAAGGCTCCGAGGCCAACCTGGTCACCGAGCGTGCACGCGTGTTCGGCGGTTGGCTGGTCCGCGTCGGTACCAACCCGGCCGCGATGGCCCTGACCTTCGTCGCCGACGGTGAAGGCCGTTGGGATGGAGAAGACTTCGGCGTCGAGGATTACGAGGACGACGAAGAGGAAGAGTACGACGAGGACGAGGAAGGCGAAGAAGACGAGGACGAAGAGGAATACGAGGAAGAGGACGAGGAAGACGAAGAAGCGGAATCGTCGGAAAAGGCTTGACCGCCCCTTCGCGCTGACGTCAACTTCCTGCATGTATTCCATCCGCCGCGCCACCGTGGACGACGCGCCGACCCTGTCGGCGCTGGCCGCCCGCACGTTCACCGAAACCTTCGGCCATCTGTATCCGCCGCAGGACCTGCAGGCCTTCCTTGAGGAGGCCTACACGGTCGAGCGCCAGCGCGTGATCCTGGCCCACCCGGATTACGCGGTGTGGCTGCTGGAGCTGGACGGGGAGGCGGTCGGCCATGCCGCCGCCGGCCCCTGTGGCCTGCCGCACCCGGACGTGAAGCCCGGTGACGGCGAACTCAAGCGCCTGTACCTGATCAAGACGCAGCAAAGCTGCGGCTGGGGCAGCCGCCTGCTGGAAACCGCGCTGGCCTGGCTGGAACACGAGGGCCCGCGCACCCTGTGGTTGGGCGTGTGGTCGGAGAACTTCGGCGCACAGCGCTTCTACGCCCGCTACGGGTTCGAGAAGGCCGGCGAATACCTGTTCCCGGTGGGCGACACGAACGATCTCGAATTCATCCTGCGCCGCGCACCGCGCGCGGCCTGATGTTCACTGCCGCTTGCTGCGCGCGCGTGTTCAATCACCGTACGTTCCTGCCCCGCTGACCGCCAGGCTGTTTGCATGACTCCCCCCGTATTGCTGCTGCATGGCATCTGGAATGCCCGCGCCTGGGTCGGGCCGCTGGCCTGGCGCCTGCGCGCGCGCGGCTTCCAGGTGCACGCGTTTGGTTATTCCTCGGTGTTCGGTGGGCCGGACGTGGCCGTACCGCAGCTGCTGGAGCGGCTGGCCGACGCCGGCCCACTGAGTTTGGTCGGCCACAGCCTGGGCGGGCTGCTGGCGCTGGAAGCGCTGCGGCGCAATCCGCAGCTGCCGGTGCAGCGCGTGGTCTGCCTGGGTTCACCGCTGCGCGGCAGTGGCACCGCGCGCTCGTTGTCCGATCATGGTTGGGGGCTGGCGCTGGGGCGCAGCAGCGAGCTGCTGCTGGACGGCCTGCCGGACTGGCAGGGCAAGGCCGAGGTCGGGCTGATCGCCGGTTCGGTGCCGCATGGTCTGGGCAGCCTGCTGGGCGCGATGGACGACGCCTCCGATGGCACTGTGGCCCTGGCCGAAACCCGCCTGCCGGGCCTGACCGATCATTGCGTGGTGCGCACCAGCCACAGCGGCCTCGTGGTGTCGCCGGATGCCGCGCGGCAGACCGCGCATTTCCTGCGCCACGGCCAGTTCGACCACAGCCGCGACGCCGCCGCCGCGTAATCTGGTAGGGGCGACCGCCCTGGCTCGGTGGGTGCGGACCGTCCTGCCCTGGTGGATGCGAACCGTTGGTTCGCACGCGCTTCGCCGGGCCATGCGCGACGGCATCTCCGCCCTAGACACGGTTGCCGCCCCCGATCAGGTAGAATCCGCGCCTTGATCCTGAAGCAGCCAGACGGTAGCACCCATGGGTAGAGGCCCCTCCATCGAAGCCCGCAAGAACGCGTCCGACGCGAAGCGCGGCAAGATTTTCACCAAGATCATCCGCGAGATCGGCGTTGCCGCGCGCGGCGGTGGAGGCGACCCCAACAACAACCCGCGCCTGCGCGTGGCGGTGGACAAGGGCCTGGCCGTGAACATGTCCAAGGACGTGATCGAGCGCGCCATCAAGAAGGCCACCGGTGAACTGGAAGGCGTCGACTACGAGGAAATCCGCTACGAAGGCTACGCCCCGGGTGGCGTGGCCGTGATCGTCGACTGCCTGACCGACAACCGCGTGCGCACCGTGGCCGATGTCCGCCATGCGTTCAGCAAGTGCGGCGGCAACATGGGCACCGAAGGCTCGGTGGCCTTCATGTTCAAGCGCCTGGGCGTGCTCAGCTTCGCCCCGGGTGCCGACGAGGAAGCCATCACCGAGGCGGCCATCGAGGCCGGCGCTGATGACATCGTGGTCTATCCGGACGATGGCTCGATCGATGTGGTCACCAGCCCCGACGCGTTCAGCGCAGTCAAGGACGCGATGACCGCCGCTGGCCATGTCGCCGACCACGCCGAGATCACCTTCCGCGCCGACAACGACATCAAGGTCGAGGGCGAGGTCGCCCTGCAGGTCAAGAAGCTGCTGGACATGCTGGAAGACCTGGACGACGTGCAGGACGTGTATTCCAACGCCGAACTCGGCGCCGACGCCTACGCCTGAGCCGTCTTCGACGGCCTGGGCGCGGGCCGTTGAACGGTCACCGCGGACAGTCATGAGCCCATACGCCTGCCAGCGCATTCCGTTCCGCCCCGCCAGGAGTGCAGCATGACCCGCATCCTCGGCATCGACCCCGGTTCGCAGCGGACCGGGGTCGGCATCATTGATGTCGATGCCACCGGACGCGTCAGCTACGTGCACCACCAGCCGCTGGTGCTGCTGGGCGCTGACGACTTCCCGCAGCGCATGAAGCTGCTGGTGCTGGGCCTGGCCGACCTGTGCCGCGAGTATGAGCCGCAGGAAGTGGCCATCGAACGCGTGTTCATGGCCCGCAACCCCGATTCGGCATTGAAGCTGGGCCAGGCCCGTGGCGCGGCGATCTCGGCGGTGGTGCTGCGCGACCTGCCGGTGCACGAATATGCTGCCAGCGAGATCAAGCTGGCGGTTGTCGGGCGCGGTGGCGCCGAAAAGCAACAGGTTCAACACATGGTCGGGCTCATGCTCAACCTGAAAATCAAGCTGCAGGCCGACGCGGCCGACGCGTTGGCGGTGGCGATCACCCATGCCCACGTAAGGGCGACGGCCAACCGCCTGGGGCTCAGTGCCCGCCAGGCATGGGGCCGCAAATGAGGAGCTGCACGCAATGATCGGTCGACTGCGCGGCATCGTCGCCTACAAGGCGCCGCCGTGGCTGGTGGTGGACGTGAACGGAGTGGGCTACGAACTGGAGGCGCCGATGAGCACCTTCTACGACCTGCCCGAGCTCGGCCGCGAGGTCACCCTGTACACCCACTACTCGCAGAAGGAAGACAGCGTCTCGCTGTACGGCTTCCTGCGCGAGGGTGAGCGGCGCCTGTTCCGCGACGTGCAGAAGGTCAGTGGCATCGGCGCGAAGATCGCGCTGGCCGTGCTGTCCGGCGTCACCGTCGAGGAGTTCGCGCGCATGGTCCAGGCCGGTGACATCACCGCGCTGACCCGCATTCCGGGCATCGGCAAGAAGACCGCCGAGCGCATGGTGCTGGAGCTGCGTGACCGCGCGGCCCAGTTCGGTGCCGGCGGCGCGCTGCCCACCGGCAGTGGCCCGGCCCCGGCCGACCCGCTGTCCGATGCCACCGTGGCGCTGCAGCAGCTGGGCTACAAGCCGGCTGAAGCCGCCCGCATGGCCCGGGACGCCTTCAATGAAGGCGACGAAGTGGCCACCGTGATCCGCAAGGCGCTGCAGTCGGCGCTGCGTTGATCCGCCTTCCTTTCCTTCAACAAACCGCCTGAGCTTCGCCAGGAGTCCCATGTCCAGCAGTCAAACCCCGCACGCAGCCGCCCCCGGCGGCCATGGCCACGCCCCCTCCGCTGGAGGACTGGCGCTGGTCATCGGTGCGATCGGCGTGGTCTTCGGCGATATCGGTACCAGCCCGCTGTACACCCTGAAGGAGGCGTTCTCGCCGCACTACGGGCTCAACAGCGACCACGATACCGTGCTGGGCGTGCTGTCGCTGGCGTTCTGGGCGCTGAACCTGGTGGTGACGCTGAAGTACGTCACCATCATCATGCGCGCCGACAATGATGGCGAGGGCGGCATCATGGCGCTGATGGCGTTGACCCAGCGCACGCTGCGCAATGGCTCGCGCTCGGCTTATGTAGTGGGCATCCTCGGCATCTTCGGCGCCTCGCTGTTCTTCGGCGACGGCGTGATCACCCCGGCCATGTCCGTGCTCAGTGCGGTCGAAGGCCTGGAGGTGGCCGCGCCCGGACTGCATGTCTTCATCGTGCCGGTCACCCTGGTGGTGCTGCTGGCAGTGTTCGCCGCGCAACGCTTCGGTACCGAGAAGATCGGCAAGGCGTTCGGCCCGATCATGGCGATCTGGTTCGTATCGCTGGCGGCGATCGGCATCTACAACATTGTCGATGCGCCCGAGGTGCTGAAGGCCTTCAACCCATGGTGGGGCATCCGCTTCTTCATGGAGCACGGCTGGCACGGCATCTTCATTCTCGGTGCAGTGGTGCTGGCGGTGACCGGCGGCGAAGCGCTGTATGCGGACATGGGCCACTTCGGCCTGCGACCGATCCGCCACGCCTGGTACTTCTTCGTGCTGCCGTGCCTGGTGCTGAACTACCTGGGGCAGGGCGCACTGGTGCTCAACCACCCCGAGGCCCTGAAGAATCCGTTCTTCGAGGCGGTGCCCTCGTGGGCGCTGTACCCGATGATCATCCTGGCCACCATGGCGGCGGTGATCGCCTCGCAGTCGGTCATCACCGGCGCGTTCTCGGTCTCGCGCCAGGCCATGCAGCTGGGCTACATCCCGCGCATGCGCATCAAGCACACCTCGCACGACACCATCGGCCAGATCTACATCCCGGGCATCAACTGGGGCATCGCGGTGATGGTGTTCGGCCTGGTGCTGGCGTTCCGCAGCTCGTCCAACCTGGCCGTGGCCTACGGCATCTCGGTGTCGGCCACGATGCTGATCGACACCCTGCTGCTGGCGGTGGTGGCACGTTCGCTGTGGCCGAAGTCGCGTGGCTGGCTGCTGCCGCTGTGCGTGGTGTTCTTCATCATCGACCTTGGCTTCGTCATCGCCAACGGCGCCAAGCTGCTGCAGGGCGCCTGGTTCCCGGTGGTGCTGGGCATCTTCCTGTTCACCATGATGCGCACCTGGCGCCGTGGCCGCGAGCTGCTGCGTGATGAGATCCGCAAGGACGGCATCCGCCTGGATACCTTCCTGCCGGGCCTGATGCTGGCACCGCCGGTACGCGTGCCGGGCACCGCCGTGTTCCTCACCGCCGACCCGACCGTGGCCCCGCACGCGCTGATGCACAACCTCAAGCACAACAAGGTGCTGCACGAGCGCAACGTGTTCCTGCACGTGGAAACCCTGCCCATTCCCTATGCGATGGAAGGGCAGCGGCTGAAGATCGAGTCGGTGGGCGACGAGTTCTACCGGGTCTATGTGCGCTTCGGTTTCATGGAAACCCCGGACGTGCCGCTGGCGCTGATGCGCTCGTGTGACCACGGTGGCATCTACTTCGACCCGATGGACACCACCTTCTTCGCCAGCCGCGAAACCATTGTGGCCACCGCCAACCGCGGCATGCCGATCTGGCGCGACAAGCTGTTCGCGCTGATGCATCGCAACGCCGCCCCGGCCACGGGCTTCTTCCGGATTCCGGGCAACCGCCTGGTGGAACTCGGCGCGCAGGTGGAGATCTGACCGCGCGGGGTCGGATCCCTTTTCCGCAGGAAAAGGGCTCTGACCCCATGTCTTGAGCCATCCACACATCCATCCACGCATGGCGTGGATCTACCGTGTCGACCAAGGTCGACACCCACCAAGAGTAGGCAGAGCAGGCCACGCCATCCAGGCAGATCGCAGAAACCTGTCGAAGGCGGGGTGGGTCCGGTTGCGGGGGCGTGAGCCGCATGGATGCGGCGACCGAGCTTACATGGACGTACTTGCAGCGTCCCCCGCAAGCGGACCCACCCCGCCATTCCCCAGGAAGCCCGCTTCGGCTGTTGCTCTGGATGTTGCCGTTGCTGTTGCCTCTGCGGGTGCCGGGCGCAGCCCGGCCGAAACCCGCACTTTTGCCGCATAATCAGCACATGACCGACGACCGCATCATCGGCGCCGGCGCCACCCGCGAGGATGACGCCGCCGACGCCAGCATCCGCCCAAAGCGCCTTGCCGACTACCTCGGCCAGGTGCCGGTGCGCGAGCAGATGGAAATCTACATCCAGGCGGCCAAGGGGCGTGGCGACGCGCTCGACCACGTACTGATCTTCGGGCCGCCGGGCCTGGGCAAGACCACCCTCAGCCATGTCATCGCCAACGAACTGGGCGTGGCCCTGCGCGTGACCTCCGGCCCGGTGATCGAAAAGGCCGGCGACCTGGCTGCGCTGCTGACCAACCTGCAGCCGCACGACGTGCTGTTCATCGACGAGATCCATCGCCTGTCGCCGGTGGTCGAGGAAGTGCTGTACCCGGCGATGGAAGATTTCCAGATCGACATCATGATCGGCGAGGGCCCCGCCGCCCGCTCGATCAAGATCGACCTGCCGCCGTTCACCCTGATCGGCGCCACCACCCGCGCCGGCCTGCTGACCGCGCCGCTGCGCGACCGCTTCGGCATCGTCCAGCGCCTGGAGTTCTACAGCGTCGAGGAACTGACCCGTATCGTGCGCCGCTCCGCCAGCATCCTCGGCATCGACTGCACCGCCGATGGGGCAGGGGAGATCGCGCGCCGCGCGCGTGGTACCCCGCGTATCGCCAACCGCCTGCTCCGACGCGTGCGCGACTATGCGCAGGTCAAGGCCGGTGGCCACATCGACGAGCCCGTGGCCCAGGCCGCGATGAAGATGCTCAAGGTCGACCCGGAAGGCTTCGACGAGCTTGACCGGCGCCTGCTGAAAACGATGGTGGACTACTTCGACGGTGGCCCGGTCGGCATCGAATCGCTGGCCGCGGCGCTGTCCGAAGAGCGTGGCACGCTGGAAGACGTGGTCGAGCCGTACCTGATCCAGCAGGGCTTCCTGGTGCGTACCGCGCGTGGCCGCATGGCCACCCACAAAGCCTACCGGCACATGGGTCTGAAGCCGAAGAACCCGCCGCAGGACCTGTTCGCGGAGGTTCCCGATGTCGGTTGAGCCACTATTCAGTTGGCCGACACGCATTTACTGGGAAGATACCGACGCTGGCGGCGTGGTCTACCACGCCCGCTACGTGGCCTTCATGGAACGGGCCCGGACCGAATGGATGCGCGCGCTCGGCTACGGCCAGGAGCGCATGCGCGCCGAGCACGGGATGGTCTTCGCGGTGCGCTCGATGCAGATGGATTTCGTCAGGCCGGCACGGCTGGATGACACCCTGCAGGTGACTGCCCGCCTGGTCCAGCTGAAGAAGGCCAGCATGGTCTTCGACCAGCAGATCCTGCGCGACGGCGAGCTGCTGCTGTCGGCCCAGGTCCGCATCGCCGCACTGGACGCGGCCAGTTTCCGCCCGCGTGGCATGGACGAGGCTGTCCTTGCCGTGCTGCAACCCCACCTCCACCCCGAATCCGAACACTGAGGAACAACGGATGATCGCAACGCTCCTGGCCCTGCAGGCCACGGTCACCGAGGCACTGCCGGCCGACGTCAGCAACGCCGCGACACAGACCCTTGCCCAGGCCACCACCGGCGGCGGCATCAACTACCTCGAACTGATGGCCAAGGCCAGCCTGCCGGTGAAGATCATCGTGCTGCTGCTGCTGGTCGGCTCGTTCGTCAGCTGGGTGATCATTTTCCGCAAGGCCCGCGTGTTCAAGCAGGCCACCCGCGAAGCCGACGAGTTCGAGAACCGCTTCTGGTCCGGCGCGGACCTGGGCAAGCTGTACAGCGCGGCCACCGACCGCAGCCGCAGCGTGACCGGCCTGGAAGCCATCTTCGAAGCAGGGTTCCGCGAATACACCCGCCTGCGTGACAAGCGCCGCCTGGATGGCCGCGCACAGCTGGAAGGCGCGCAGCGCGCGATGCGCACCACCTATACCCGCGAAGTGGACCAGCTCGAGCGCAACCTGGAACTGCTGGCCAACATCGGTTCGACCGCGCCGTACGTGGGCCTGGTCGGCACCGTGTTCGGCATCATGGTGACCATGCACGACATGATCAGCAGTGGGGCGCAGGCCGGCATCGCCGCCGTCGCGCCGGGCATCTCCGAGGCACTGTTCGCTACCGCCATCGGCCTGTTCGTGGCGATCCCGGCGGTGTGGGCCTACAACCGCTTCACCACGCGCGTTGAGCGCATGTCGGTGCGGTTCGAGACCTTTGCCGAAGAGTTCAGCTCCATCCTGCAGCGCCAGAGCGCTGGCGACGAGTAAGCGCCTGACCCGGGAGTCCAAGCCATGTCCGCTGCCATCGGTCGCCGCAAGCGCCGCAAGCTGAAATCGGAAATCAACGTCGTTCCCTACATCGACGTCATGCTGGTGCTGCTGATCATCTTCATGGTCACCGCGCCGCTGCTCACCCTGAGCTTCGACGTCGACCTGCCGCAGTCCAACGCCAAGGCGCTGGAGAGCAAGCAGGACCCGGTGATCGTCTCGGTGCGGCAGGACGGCCAGCTCAGCCTGAAGCTGCCCGATGCCAAGGAACCGACCGCCGTGTCGGCCGAGGAACTGGAAGGCCGCCTGGCCGGCATCGCCGCCCAGGACAAGGGCGTGCGCGTGATCGTCGCCGCCGACCGTGCCGTGGCCTATGAAAAGGTCATCGCCGCGATGGATGTGATCAAGCGCGCCAAGGTAGACAAGGTAGGCCTGGCCACCGATGCACGCTGACGTCCTGCCACCCCCGCATCAGCGCGAACCCGGCTGGGGCCTGCCCCTGGCATTGGCGTTGCTGGTGCACCTGCTGGTCGCGCTGGTCTTCATCGTGGCCTGGTTCTGGTCGCCCGAGCGCAACACCGACGCCGCCGCCGGCGATCCGTCGGTCGAGGCCAGCCTGGCGCTGTCTGCGTCGGAGGCCTCCGCTGCGCGCCAGGCCCTGCGCCAGTCGGAAAAGCTGGAAGACCTGCCGCCGCCGGTGGCCGAGCCCATCCCGGTGCCGGAAGACACCATTCCGCCGCCGCAGCCGATCCCGGAACCGCGCCCACAGGACGCCCCCACGCCGCAGCAGCAACAGGCGCAGGAGCGTGTCGCGCAGCCGGATACCAAGGATCAGGAAGCGGTGAGTGCGCTGGCCATCTCCCAGGAGAAGGCCAAGCAGGAACAGGAAGCCAAGCGCCGCCAGGAACAGATCGACCTGACCGAACGCAAGCGCCAGGAGGAAGCCGAGCAGAAGCTCCGCCTGGCCAAGCAGCAGGAAGCGGACGAGAAGAAGAAGCAGGCCGAGCAGGAGCGCGTGGCCGCTGACAAGGCCGAGGCCGAGAAGCAGAAGAAGATCGCCGAGATCCGTGCCCGCCGCGAGCAGGCCGAGAAGGAAGCCAAGCTGGCCGAGCAGAAGCTGCGCCAGGTGGCCGCCGCGCGCAATGCCGCCGGCAGTGCCGCTGCCGGTTCCAGTGGTGCCTCGCAGCCGGCCGCCGGTGGCGGTGGCAACAGCGACGACCTTTCGGCCAAGTACGCAGCCGCCATCCAGGCCAAGGTGCTGTCGCAGTGGGTGCGCCCGGATACGGTGCCGTTGGGCCAGCGCTGCCAGATCACCATCACCCAGATTCCGGGTGGCACGGTGATGCAGGCCAAGGTCAGCCCGAACTGCCCGTACGACGAGGCCGGCAAGCGCTCGATCGAGGCCGCCGTGCTCAACGCGCAGCCGCTGCCGTACCGCGGCTTCGAGTCGGTGTTCGCACGCACGCTCAACTTCACCTTCACCGCCCAGGATCGCTGAGGCGGGCAGGGCCGGGTGGCTCTCCGCTGCCCGCGTCCACGGATGTCGCGCTTGCCTCTGGCAGGCCAGGTCTCGACCGGGCAGGCTTTGGGCTGCTGTCGGACACCGCCCCGCAGGGCGGCGTGACGGGGAGACGGGCGCGATGTTAGCCACGACGTTAACGGTGCGTGAGAGGACGGGCTGGAACTGACCCGGAATTCACGTACCCTTGGTTCATGATTGCGAAGCGGTTCACTGCCGCTTTGTTATCCCTCGTTCCGGTTTCCCCCTATTGAGCGCTCCATGAAAAAGATGCCTCGCTGGCTTGCCGTGTTTGCGGCCCTGTTGCTGCCCTTTGCTGCCGTCGCGCAGCAGAAGGGGCTGGATATCGACATCATCGGCGGCAATGCTTCCGCGCTGCCGATCACCATCGTGCCGATGCCTTACCAGGGGTCGTCGGCTGCACCGCAGACCGACGTCGCCGGCGTGGTCCGTGCCGACCTGGAGCGCTCGGGCCAGTTCCGTACGCTGCCCGAAGCGCAGATCGTCGAGAAGCCGGTGCGCGGCGGCGACATCCAGTTCGCCACCTGGCGCGCGCTGAAGCAGAACTACATCGTGGTCGGCCGCGTGCTCGACGCCGGTGCCGGCGCCTACCGCGTCGAGTACGAACTGTTCGACGTACCCAAGGGCGAGCGCCTGCTGGGCCTGGCGATGACCGCCCGTGGCAACGCCATGCGCGATGTTGCCCACCAGATGGCCGACGCCATCTACGAAAAGATCACCGGCGTGCGCGGCGCCTTCTGGACCCGCATCGCCTACGTGACCGCCAGCGGCAAGGGCGACGCCATGCGCTACGCGCTGATGGTGGCTGACTCCGATGGCTTCAATCCGCAGACCATCGTGCGTTCGGCCGAGCCGCTGCTGTCGCCGTCGTGGAGCCCGGATGGCAGCAAGCTGGCCTACGTCAGCTTCGAGCGTGGCAATTCGGCCATCTACATCCAGAACATCGGTACCGGCGCGCGTGAGCTCGTCACCAGCTTCCGCGGCATCAACAGCGCCCCGGCGTTCTCGCCGGACGGCCGCAAGCTGGCCCTGACCCTGTCGCGTTCGGGCAACCCGGAAATCTACGTGATGGACCTGGGCAGCAAGCAGCTGACCCAGCTGACCAACCACTTCGCCATCGATACCGAGCCGACCTGGGCGCCGGACGGCAGCGCGGTGTACTTCACCTCCGACCGCGGCGGCCGTCCGCAGGTCTACAAGGTCGGCGCGGGCGGCGGCAGCGCCGAGCGCGTGACCTTCCAGGGCAACTACAATGCCAAGCCCTCGGTGTCCTACGACGGCAAGAAGATCGCCGTCGCCCAGGGCTCGGGCAACAGCTACAAGATCGCGGTGATGGACAGCTCGCTGGGTTCGCCTCGCTGGAGCACGCTGTCCCCGGGCTCGCTGGATGAATCGCCGAGCTTTGCGCCCAACGCGAGCATGGTGTTGTACGCCGCCCGCGAAGGTGGCCGTGGTGTGTTGTATGCCGTCTCGGCCGATGCGCGGGTTCGCCAGCGCCTGGTCCTGGCCGATGGTGATGTGCGCGAGCCGGCATGGTCCCCATACCGTACCCAGCGCTAAAAGAGTGTTAATATTTTCGTTGTCTTGAACCCCTCATCGGCCTAGGAGCCACAAAGGTATCGCCATGAACAAGTCCACCCGCGTTCTGCTTGTTTCCCTGCTGTCTGTGGCCGTCCTGGCCGGTTGCTCGAAGAAGGTGAAGGAAGAGCCGGCAGCCCCGGTCGACACCGGCACCTCGACCACCACCCCGACCGGTCCGTCGACCTCGGGCCTGTACGGCCCGGGCGACCTGGATACCGACGCTTGCCTGCGCCAGCGCGTTGTCTACTTCGACCTGGACAAGGAAGACGTGAAGCCGGAATTCCAGGCCATCATGGCGTGCCACGCCAAGTACCTGCGTGACCGTCCGTCCTCGCGCATCACCTTGCAGGGTCACACCGACGAGCGCGGTTCGCGCGCGTACAACCAGGCCCTGGGTGAGCGTCGTGGCAACGGCGTCAACTCGGCCCTGCAGGCCAACGGTGGCTCGGCTTCGCAGCTGACCGTCGTTTCCTACGGTGAAGAGCGTCCGGTCTGCACCGAGTCGAACGAGTCCTGCTGGTCGCAGAACCGTCGCGTCGAAATCGTCTACACCGCGCAGTAATCCATGCGCATTGGCATCAAACTGATGCTGGTCGTTGCGGCAGCCCTCGTGGCTGCCGCACCGGCGCATGCACAGCGACAGAGCCTGGCTGACCGTGTCGGCGCGCTCGAGCAGCAGATGTACAACAACAGTGCCAACCAGGACCTGTTGAACCAGATCAACCAGCTGCGGCAGCAGGTCACCAGCCTGCAGGCCTCGATCGAGCAGTTGCAGCACGACAACGCCCAGCTCAAGCAGTCCGCCCAGGACCAGTATCTGGATCTGGACAGCCGCCTGAACCGGTTGGAAGGGGGCAATGCGGCCCCGGCCCTGCCGCCCGTTCCGGCGAGCGCGCCGAAGGCCGCACCGGCCCCGGCAAAACCCGCAGCGGCGGCCACTTCCGAGCGGCCGCCTTCCGTCCATGGTGATGCCGGCAGCCTTGCCGCCACCGGCGACGAGCGCACCTCCTACAACGTCGCCTTCGATTCGCTGAAGGCCGGCAAGTACGATGATTCGGCGCAGCTGTTCCTGAGCTTCCTGCAGCTGTACCCGAACGGCGTCTACGCGCCGAACGCGCTGTACTGGCTGGGCGAGAGCTACTACGCCACCCGCAATTTCCCGATGGCCGAGACCCAGTTCCGTGAACTGCTCGCGCGCTATCCGACCCACGACAAGGCCGCTGGCGGCCTGCTCAAGGTTGGCCTCTCGCAGTATGGCGAGGGCAAGGTCGACCAGGCCCAGCAGACGCTGGAGAGCGTCGTGGCGCAGTACCCGGGCTCGGACGCCGCGCGCACCGCCCAGGATCGGCTGCAGTCCATCCGCCTCGGCAAGCAGATCCGTTGATCCGCTGACCGGGCGTACAATGCGTACCCTGGCGCCGGGCTGATTTCCGGCAGCCTCCTGTAGAGCCGAGCCCATGCTCGGCTGCTTTCGTTTCCGGCGCCGATAAATCGGTCGCCCGTCCCATGAAGAATTGTTTGCCATGACCGCCGCTACTCCGTCCAACGCCGTCGCCACCCCCAGCGACATCGTGCAGTCGCCGCTGCCGCGCCTGAAGATCACCGAGATCTTCACCTCGCTGCAGGGCGAAGCCGATACCGCCGGCTGGCCGACCGTGTTCGTGCGCCTGACCGGCTGCCCGCTGCGCTGCCAGTACTGCGATACGGCCTATGCCTTCCATGGCGGCACCTGGTGGGACATCGACGACATCGTGGCCGAGGTGCTGGCCCAGGGCGTGCGCCACGTCTGCGTGACCGGCGGCGAGCCGCTGGCGCAGAAACGCTGCCTGGTGCTGCTGCAGAAGCTGTGCGACGCCGGCATGGACGTCTCGCTGGAAACCTCCGGCGCGCTGGACGTCAGCGCGGTCGATTCGCGCGTATCGCGTGTGGTCGACATCAAGACCCCCGGTTCGGCCGAAGTGGCGCGCAACCGCTGGGAAAACCTGCCGCTGCTGACCGCACGCGACCAGATCAAGTTCGTCATCTGCAGCCGCGAGGACTACGACTGGGCCAAGGCCCTGGTCGCCGAGCACGAGCTGGTGAAGCGCTGCACCGTGTTCTTCTCGCCCAGCAAGGGCGAGGTCACCGCGCGGCAGCTGGCCGACTGGATCGTCGAAGACCGCCTGCCGGTGCGCTTCCAGATGCAGTTGCATAAAATCCTGTGGAACGACGAGCCGGGCCGATGAGCCCGCGCGGCGTTCCCTGATGTAGCTCCGGCGCGGGACAGCGTGCTGGCTTTCCCCTCCCAACCGGATGTTTTACCCATGAAGAAGGCAGTCGTGCTTCTCTCCGGCGGCATGGATTCAGCCGCCGTCATCGCCATGGCCCAGGAACAGGGCTTTGCCGTGCATGCCCTGAGCGTGCGCTATGGCCAGCGCCATACCTCCGAACTGGATGCCGCCGCCCGCGTGGCCAAGGCCCAGGGCGTGGTCGCGCACAAGACCGTGGACGTGGACCTGCGCAGCATCGGTGGCTCGGCGCTCACCGATGACATCGACGTGCCCGAGGCCGGCGGTGCCGGCATTCCGGTCACCTACGTACCGGCGCGCAACACCATCATGCTGTCGCTGGCCCTCGGCTGGGCCGAAGTGCTCGGCGCCAACGACATCTTCTGCGGCGTCAACGCCGTGGATTATTCCGGCTATCCGGACTGCCGCCCCGAGTTCGTGGCCGCGTTCCAGGCGCTGGCCAACCTGGCCACCAAGTCGGGCGTGGAAGGTGCGGGCATCAGGGTGCATGCCCCACTGCAGTTCCTCAGCAAGGGCCAGATCGTCAGCGAAGGCGTGCGCCTGGGCGTGGACTTCGGCCTGACCGTGTCCTGTTACAACGCCGACGCCAACGGCGCCGCCTGCGGCCACTGTGACGCCTGCCGCCTGCGCGCGCAGGGCTTCGCCGAAGCCGGCGTGCCCGACCCGACGCTGTACGCCTGATCGCCCCTGGTAGTGCCGGCCGCTGGCCGGCTTCCCTGATGGGTGTGAATTCCCAGATGGTGGGGGCGAACTGCTCCTCGGTGGGTGCGAACCTTGGTTCGCACTCCCTGACCCGCCAGGCATGGCCCGGCGCTACCGTTGCCGCAGCCACCCCGACGCTTCAATAAACGCCCGCACCGCCTTCGGATCGGCATAGTTCAGCTCGATCATCCGCGCGACACCGGCTTTCTCGTCGGCTTGCTGGCGCATGTACTCCTGCGCGATGCGGTAGCCGGCGTAGTACCCCACATCACTTACCCCGAACGGATTACCGGCGCTGTTGTACAGCCAGTTGTCCAGATCCCCGCCGTCCATTTCAGCGACGAAACGCGCGCGGATTTCCGCTTCGTGCGCGGGCCCGTAGCTGTACAGCGGCAACGCTGGCCGACGCCCGCTCAGCCGTTCGGCCACATACTCCGCCACGCCTTCGCGCACCGCGTACTGCGCCAGGCTGCCGGTAGTTTCGCGCTGCTGGGTATGCACATACTCGTGCAGGTTGTTCTGCGCGTTGTTCGCCCCCGGACGGCTGTCGTAGAAGATCCGCAGGCGGCTGCGCATCGGCTCCGGCAGCTCGCTCACGTCCACGCGCTCATCGCCCAGCGCCATCTCCGCACCGATCAGTACCTTGTCACCCAGCGTGGTGCCACCGGTGCGAAGCACGCCCACGGCATAGGTGATGGTGGCCGGGCGCAGGGCGGGGTAGAGCGTGCGGAAGGCGGCCAGGTCCCGTTCCAGTGTGGCGCTGGCCTGCTGCGCGTTGGTGGTCAATGGGCGTACCGACGTCCAGAAGCGCGGCCACGCACGCATGGCCTCGGCGTATTCGCGGGCGGTGTAGTTGCGGACCTGCATCAGCGCATGCAGGCCAGGGCTGCCTGGATCGATGTAGCGCTCCTGCACCAGTGCGACCTGGCGTTCAACGTCCGGCTCGGCGCGCACCGCGTCATAGGTGGCCCAGAAGCGGCCGATGTCGTCGGTGGCGACCTGGGATGGGGCGGACAGTGCCGTACAGGGCAGCAACAGGGCGGCAATGAGGCAGAAGGGCAGGCGCATCCGTGGCTCCGGGCAGGAATCACAGCTGGGATGCGCGTGAGGCCCAGAAGGTTTAAGCGGGCTCACCAGATCGGGTAGTGCCGGCCGCTGGCCGGCAACCTCGACGCACCAGGGTTTCACCCGGCCCGGCAAAGTAGGGTAGAATGCCCACCCCGCCGAAAGGCTGGGGCAGTGCAATGGGCCGTTAGCTCAGTCGGTAGAGCAGAAGACTTTTAATCTTTTGGTCGAAGGTTCGAATCCTTCACGGCCCACCATTGCATCCAATGACCCAGGTCATTCAGAAAGGCACCGTAATGCGGTGCCTTTTTTGTTGCCCTCGTCCGTGGCCTCTACTTCGCCCGCATTCCCTTGGCTTTTGCGGCCGCCGCGTCGGCAGCTTGCTGTGCGGCCGTCGCTGCCGCATTCGCGGAACGCACGGCTTCCGCTTGAGCCGCGTCAAAGTCAGCCCGGCGCTGCGCGCTGATCCGGCGTTCCAGTTCTGAATATGCGACGTAGCTCTCCGGATACTTCGCGACGCAGGCCTGCTGCAGCAGCGGGATCGCGTGGTCGGACAATCCCGGTTGGAGGTGGGCGAGCAGGCAGTCCGCATACGCTGCGGATGCTGGCGGAGTGCTGCTGGACTGCGGTGAGGCGGCGGCAAGGGTGGTGGCGATCAATACACTCAACATGGGAACCTCCTTGTGGATATGAGCGTGGCGGCGACCAGTCCGTGAGCCAAGGTGCCCGTTGCATGACCATCACCGGCTCCATGGTGCTCCAGTTCCGGCAGATCGGCAAAGTGCCGCGAACGACAGTGCCTCCGGCGGTCTATGCTCGGCATCTTTCCCAGGATGGGCCGTCCCATGCGTCTGATCGTGCTGTCGCTGTTGTTGTCCGTCGTCTCCGCCGCGCCGCTGATGGCCGCCGAATCCGCGTCGCCCGCCGCCGCCACGCCGCTGGTCATCGGCGAGACCTTCACCGTCGAGTCGAAGGCGCTGGGCGAGACCCGTCGTATCAACGTCTACCGCCCGCAGCCGTGGGGGCTGGACCCGAAGGCACCGCTACCGGTGCTCTACATGCCCGACGGCGGCATCGGCGAGGACTTCCTGCATGTGGCCGGGCTGGTGCAGGTGCTCAGCGGCAACGGCAGCATGCGTCCGTTCCTGCTGATTGGCATCGAGAACACCGAGCGCCGCCGCGACATGACCGGCCCCAGCAAGGACCCGCAGGACCAGAAGATCGCGCCGCGCATCGGTGGCTCGGCGGCCTACCGCGCGTTCCTGCGCGATGAACTGATGCCGCAGGTACGCAAGCGCTACCCGATCACCGACGAGCGCGCGCTGATCGGCGAGTCGCTGGCCGGCCTGTTCGTGGTCGAGACGCTGCTGCAGGAGCCGACGCTGTTCAACAGCTATATCGCGCTGGACCCCAGCCTGTGGTGGAACCGTGGTGCAATGCTGGCCGGGGCGGCCAGACAGCTGCCGGCGGTGACGCGCACACGGCCGCGCGTGTTCCTGGCCAGCAGTGGGCAGCCGGAGCTGGCAGCCTCTGCCGCACAGCTGGCAACGCTGCTGGAGCAATCATCGCCATCTGCGCTGGTGAAGTACCTGCCGCTGCCGGAGGAAACCCACGCCACGATCTATCACCCGGCCGCATTGCAGGCGCTGCGCACGCTGTTCCCGGCGCCGCCGCCGGCCTCGCCCTGACCGCACTGGTACCCGGCTGCACACCATGCAACGATGCGGCAGCGGCGCCATCGGGTGCGCCGCCCGCAACGGGAGCGTGTGGATGCAGCGTGTGCGTGGATGGAGTGTGGCGGCCTGCCTGGCCGTGAGTGGCTGTGCGATGTCGGTCGCGCCGCCCGCAGTGCAGAGTGAAGCGAAGGACAGTGCGCCGACTGCCACGCCGGGTGTGGTGCTGCCGGACACCGAAGCGCTGCGCGTGCACGACCCTGTCGGCCGCGATTATCCGGTCTGGGTGGCGCTGCCGGCCGACTATGCGGCGCGTCCGGAAAAGCACTACCCGGTGCTGTACGTGACCGATGCGCTGTACAGCTTCCCGCTGGTGCGCAGCGTGCGCAACATGGTCGGGCAGAAGGGCGTCAACATCGAGGATTTCATCCTGGTCGGGCTGCCGCCGCAGGAAGGCCTGACCTCCAAGCAGAGCCGCTCGCGCGATTACACGCCCAGCGACCCGGCGCGTACCGATCCGCGTGATTACAGCGATGATGTCAGCTACGGCGGCGCGGCGCACTACCGCGATTTCCTCGCTGGGCAGGTACTGCCGATGATCGATGCGCGCTACCGCACCGATCCGGCGCGGCGTGCCTATGCGGGTCATTCCTATGGTGGCCTGTTCGGCGCCTATGTGCTGACCACGCGCCCGGACATGTTCCGCACCTACATCCTGTCCAGCCCATCGTTGTGGTTCGACGACCATCGGGTGCCGCGCATGCAGGCCGAAGCCAAGGCGCCGGCGCAGCCCACCACGGTGGTGCTGTCGGTGGGCAGCTTTGAAACGGTCAAGCCCGAACCGCGCTACTTCACCCGCAACGACATGCTGCGCCACAACGCCGAATTCGCCGAGCAGCTGCGCAGCAGCGGGCGATCGTTGAAGGTGGAGAACATGGTGATCGATGACGAGGATCACTTCACCGTCTACCCGGACATGATCACCCGCGCACTGCTGAAGGTGTTCCCGGGTACCGGACCGTACAGCAGCGGTTGATGAATGCCTCAGGCCGCCTGTGCATCCGGCCCGGTCAACACGCCCACATCGGCGTGCCGGAAGCACAGCCGGATGGCGTCGAGCAGCTCGCTCATGTTGTACGGCTTGGGCAGGAAATGGATGCCGTCGCGCAGCTGCGGCAGCACCTGGTGCTGGTCCATACCCGACGTCACCAGGATCGGCAGCTGGGGATAGAGGCCGCGGACCCGGTTGGCGGCTTCAATGCCACTGATCGCTCCCAGATTCACGTCGGTGAACAGCAGGTCGAAACGCTCACCGGCGGCCAGCAGGCCCAGCGCCGCTTCGGCAGAGCTCACGCCCACTACGTGGCAGGCCTGGCTTTCCAGCGCCAGCCGGCTCAGTTCGCGGGTTTCCTCGGCGTCCTCGATGAGCAGGACGCGGGGTTCAACGTGGCGCTTGGACAGCAACATGACGCGACAACTCCGGACAGCAACGGTGAAAAGGCGCGCAAGTATGCGCAAGCCGGTAGTGATCCCGACGTGCACGGCAAGCTAAGCGGGCGTTACAGGCTTCTCTGGCGCCGGAGCCGCACGTGCCAGGCCAGCACCGCGACCGCGAGCAGGGCGGTGCCGATGCGCAGGCTGGTGGCCTGCCAGCCCAATGCGAGGGCGTCATCGAGGCTGAACACATTCCAGGCCAGGTTCATCGAAACATGCAGGACCAGGCCGCACCAGAGCGTGTTGCCGTCAAGGTGGTCGAGCCAGGCGAAGATGAAGCCGCCCAGGCCGATCACCGCGCCGACGAACAGCGCGATGCCGCCACCGTCGAACCCGCCGAAGCCGAACCAGTGCACCATGCCGAACAACAGCGCCTGCGGCAGTGCAAGCCATGGCCAGGGGCCGCGCACGATCTTCACCAGCAGCACGAAGCCCAGGCCGCGGAAGAGCACTTCCTCGGCCAGCGGGAACAGCACCGCCAGCATGGTGGCATCCAAGGCGGTCAGCGCGGTGTTCGGCGTGCCGAGCAGCGCCAGGCCGAGCCAGCAGGGCAGGCTGGCCAGCAACACCCACATTGGACCGCTCCAGCCGTTTGTGCGCAGCCCGAGGCTGGCCAGCAGGCTCATGCCACGGGGCCGCAGCAACGCGGCCAGCAGCAGTGCCACCAGTACCGCCAGCGCGTTGTCCAACAGGCTGCCGCCATAGGGGATGGGCAGTGCGGGAATCGGTGTGCCGATGGCCGTGGCGATATCGCGAAGGTTCAGGCCAAGGCCGACGCCCAGCAGCACCAGCAACAGGCGTGCGGTGGTGGGCAGGCGGGACAACACGGTCATGTACGCATTCCCTGCGGAACAAGGACGCAGCGTGCCACGTGGTATGCATGTGGACACGCGCCGGAAGTCCCTGTGCCATCGGTCACGCGTTGCCGCACAGTCATCGCGGTGCAGGTACAGTCGAAACCAGACCGACAGGAGCAATGCCGATGCTGTGCCCCGTGTGCAAGACCCAGACGCTGCAGATGGCCGAACGCCATGGCATCGAGATTGATTACTGCCCGAGTTGCCGCGGTGTGTGGCTGGATCGTGGCGAGCTGGACAAGATCATCGAGCGCGCGGGTTCCGGTGCGGCCGTGTCGCCGCCTGCGCCCGTGCAGGCTCAGCCGGCGCCCGCGCCGCCGCCGGTGATGCATCGTGACACCCGCCACCTCGGCCAGCGCTACGAGGACAACCGCGGACACGGCTACAGGAAAAAGAAGAAGGACAGCTTCCTGTCGGAGTTGTTCGATTTCTAACGTGTAGAGTCGAGCCATGCCCGACTGGCTGTTGCTGCCAATAGTCGAGCATGGCTCGACTCTACAGGGCGCGCATGGTCACGGCCGCCGCAGGATGAACTCGCGGTCGCGCGTGTCACCGACGATGAAGTCGTACTCGCCAACCTTGCTGCAGCCATAGCGCGCGTAGAAGCGCTGTGCGCCGAAATTCTGTTCCCACACGCCCACCCACAGGGTGCGGCGCTGCGGCTGGTCCAGCCATGCCATGAATGCGTCCATCATGCGTGCACCATGTCCGCCGTTCTGGTGTCCGGCCAGGATGTAGAACCGCTTCAGTTCGATGTCACCCTCGCATGCATCCGTGTGCGGCAAGGTGTTGGCACCGGCGGCCAGGTAGCCGACCACGGCGTCACCGTCCAGCAACAGCCAGATGGCACTGCGTGGGTCGGACAGTTCGATGCGCTGCGGTTCGCTGCTGTAGTGCGCCTGCAGGAAATCGTGCAGCTCCTGCGGCGGATAGGAATCGCCCCAGGTTTCGTTGTACGTGGCGATGGCGATCGCCGACAGCGCGTCGACATCAGCAAGGGTGGCGCGGCGGATCTGCAACGACATGGCGGTGCCTGCATTGGAACGTGGCCCAGTGTAGCCGGCCCCGGCGGCTGCCGGGGCTGGCCATTGCTCACGATCCGCTGCTCAGAACCACATGCGCACGCCGGCCACCCAGCGCGTGTCGCGCGCATGGTCACCGGCATAGTCGGCGGTGTCGCCAAAACTGCGTTCGTGACTGATGCCGATGTAAGGCGCGAAGCGACGGCTGAACTCGTAGCGCAGGCGCAGGCCGGCCTCTACCTTGTTCAGGCCACGGCCGATGCCGTGCTCCTGCTCGTCCTTGGCCGCAACGGTAGCTTCCAGCAGCGGCTGCACGATCAATCGGTTGGTCAACAGCACGTCGTACTCGACCTCGGCCTTGGCCAGCACCTGGCCGCCGGAGCCCATGTACAGCGTGGCCGAGCTTTCGAACTTGTACGGCGCCAGACCCTGGATGCCGATGGCCGCCCATGTGCGCGAGTCGGACGGGCGGAAGTCCTGGCGCACGCCGACCAGCACGTCCCACCACGGCGACACGCTGCGGCCATACAGTGCTTCCAGTGACGACGATTCGGTGCGGCCGCGGCTGCGTTCGCCATCGGTGCGCAGCCACAGGCGGTTGATGTTGCCGCCGACCCAGCCGGTGGCTTCCCATGCCTGGCCGTTGCTGCTCTTGCCATCCCAATGCTCAAGCCGGTCGATCAGCAGCAGGCTGTTGATCTCCGGCGCGTGTTCCATCGCGCCATGCGCGATCGGCGGGAAGGCGGCGGCGCGGTCGGCATCGGTCGGGACCGGGATCGGTTCGCGCGGTTCGGTGGGTGCAGGCGTGCCGTGGCCCATCGCCCCGTGGTCCATCTGCGAATGGTCCATCGCCGCTGGCTGCATCGTGCCATGGTCCATCTTCGAGTGGTCCATCGTGGAGTGGTCCATGCCGGCCTGATCCGCCGCACCCATGTCCATCTCCGAATGATCCATCTTTGAGTGATCGACCGGTTCGGCCGGGGTCTTCGCGCTCCTCGCAGGCGCGTTCATCGCGCCCATGTCATGGCCGGCGTGCGACTGCGCGAACACCGGCAACGCGGCGGCCAGGCCCAGGGCCAGCAGGCTGGGGGAAAGCGGTGAGCGGCTCATTCTTCGATCCTCACTTCACGCATCATGCCCGCTTCCATGTGGTACAGCAGATGGCAGTGGTAGGCCCAGCGGCCGAGTGCATCGGCGCGCACGCGATAGCTGCGGCGGGTGCCCGGCGGCATGTCGATGGTGTGCTTGCGGACCTGGAACTCACCTTGCGCGTTTTCCAGATCGCTCCACACGCCGTGCAGGTGGATCGGGTGCTGCATCATGGTGTCGTTGACCAGCACGATGCGCATGCGCTCGCCGTAGTTCAGCCGCAGCGGCTCGGCGCTGGCGAACGGGACGCCATCGAACGACCAGGAGAACTTCTCCATGTGGCCGGTCAGGTGCAGCTCGATCTCGCGGCTCGGCTCGCGGCCATCCGGGTCTTCGAACAGGCTGCGCATCGCGCCGTAGGTCAGCACCTGGCGGCCGTTGCCGCGCAGGCCGATGCCAGGGTCGTCCAGCTTCGGCTCGGTGGCCGAACTCTGCATGTCCACCAGCGGGTTGTTGCGCTCGCTGGCCGGATGCTTCGGTACCTTGCTGGCGGTACCGCCGCCGCCGTGCGCACCGTGGCCCATGCTGGCGCCGCAGCTACCTTCCGTGCCCTTCATCGCGGCCATGTCGTGGCCACCATGGCCACCATGGCCACCACTGCCCATGTCGTGCCCCATGTCGCTCATCGTCAGCAACGGGCGTGGGTCTCGCGCGGGAATCGGTGCCTGCAGCCCGTGGCGTACCGCCAGCGTGCCGGCGGCGTAGCCGGTGCGACCCATGTCCTGGCAGAAAATGGTGAACGCATCCTGGCCGGTGGGTTCGACCAGCACGTCGTAGGTTTCGGCGGGAGCGATGCGGAATTCGTCGATGCTGACCGGGTGGATGTACTGGCCGTCAGCGGCCACCACGGTCATCTTCAAACCGGGGATGCGCACGTCGAAGTAGGTCATCGACCCGCCGTTGATGAAGCGCAGCAGCACCTTTTCGCCACTGCGGAACAGGCCGGTCCAGTTGCCGGCCGGGGCGGTGCCGTTCATCAGGTAGGTGTAGGTATGCGCGTTGATATCGGAGATATCGGTGGGCGTCATCCGCATCCGGCCCCACATGCCACGGTCGGACAGCGCCGCGGACCAACCGTCGCGTTTCGCGTCGCGCAGGAAGTCGGGCAGGGTGCGCTTGTAGTAGTTGTCGTGCTCGGCGAGCTTCTTCATGCGCCGGAACAGCGCGCCCGGATCCATTTCGGTCCAGTCGGACAGCATGATTACGTGCTCGCGGTCGTGGTGGTACGGCGCCGGTTCGGCCGGGTCGATGATCAGCGCGCCGTACAGGCCGGCCTGTTCCTGGAACATCGAGTGGCTGTGGTACCAGTAGGTGCCCGACTGCTTCAGCTGGAAGTGGTAGTGGTAGGTTTCGCCGGGGCCGATGCCGTTGAAGCTCAGGCCCGGCACGCCGTCCATGTTGGCCGGCAGCAGGATGCCGTGCCAGTGGATGGAGGTCGGGTGGCGTTCCAGCGTGTTGCGCACGAACAGGTCCACGGTCTGGCCTTCGCGCCAGCGCAGGATCGGGGCCGGCAACGAGCCGTTGACGGTGATCGCCGGGCGGGTGCGGCCGGTGAAATTGGCCAGCGATTCGCCGATGGCCAGTTCGATGCGGGTATCGCTGAGCACGGCGGGGGCACCGGCCAGCCGTGGGGCGGCAGTGGCGGCGGCGAGCGCGCGTTGCGGCACGCCGACAGCGGCGATGCCGGCGACCACGCCACCGGCGGCCAGGCCCTGCACGAACAGGCGGCGCGACGGCATGGGCACAGCGCCCGGACCGGGGAGATTGCGGGTATTCATGGTGGAGACTCCAGACACGGAAAGACGCCGGCAGGCCGCCGGCTCCGGTGCGCAGGGCGCACAGTGCGTGTGGAATCAGCCGATGGGAGGGCGTGAGATCGGCGGCAGCGGCGGCGACGGGCGGCCGGTGGCCGGCATCGGCTGCGGTGCCAGCGACAACGCCGGGCCGGCCATGAACGGCAACGCCTGCACCACCAGCAGCGGGTGCTGGGCGCAGCTGCGCACGCAGTCCTTGATCTGGCAGTGGGCGTCGTGGGCGGGGGCCTTGGCCTGCGGGGCCTGATCGGCCTGCATGGCGGCGTGGTGGTGGCAGTCGGCATTGCCGCCTTCAAGGGCGGCTGCCGCGTGGGCCATCCGGCCCATTTCCTCGTGACCGCTGGCCATGGCCGCGTTCAGCCCGTTGAGCAGCAGGCTGAGCATGAGCACGACACGGAGCAGGGTCGAGGCGAGGGACATGGCGCTAATCTAGCCGCAAGCGGCCGTGGATGCACTTCCGGCTGAATGGCCGGTTCAAGGTTGGACCTGCACCAATGTAGAGCCGAACCCGCGCTCGGCTGCTTCTGCGGCCACGGCAGCCGAGCGTGGGCTCGGCGCTACAGGGAGCCCGGCGTTACCCTTCTTCGCGCACGATCTCGACCAGGCGCGGGCCGTAGCGGCTCAGCTTGGTGCCGCCGATGCCGCCGACCCGGGCCAGTTCATCCAGGCTGGTCGGGCGCTGCTCGGCGATGTTGCGCAGGGTGCTGTCGTGGAAGATCACGAAGGCAGGCACGTTCTGTTCGCGCGCCAGTTCGGCACGCAGGCCGCGCAGGGCGTTGAACAGTGCCAGGTCCTGCGGCAGTACCGACAAGCCGGTGCGCTGCGCACTGCGCTCGCGTCCGCTGGTGCTGCTGGCCGGGTCGCGGCGCATGCTGATCTGGCGGCGGCCGGTCAGCACGTCACGGCTGGCATCGGTCAGGCGCAGGCCACCGTGGCCCTCGCTGTCCACTTCCAGCAGGCTGGCGGCGACCAGCTGGCGGAACACACTGCGCCAGGTGCGCGCATCCAGATCGCGGCCGATGGCGTAGGTGCTGAGCTTGTCGTGGCCCTGCTGCTTCACTTTCTCGTTCTCGCTGCCACGCAGGACGTCGATCAGGTGGCCGACGCCGAAGCGCTGGCCGGTGCGGTAGACACAGCTCAGTGCCTTCTGCGCCGGAATGGTCGCGTCCCACGAGGCCGGCGGCGTCAGGCAGTTGTCGCAGTTGCCGCACGGCTGGGGATAGGTCTCGCCGAAACCGGCCAGCAGCACCTGGCGGCGGCACTGCATGGATTCGCAGTAGCCCAGCAGGTGATCGAGCTTGCCCCGCTCCAGCTGCTTGCGTTCTTCGCCGGCCTCGGATTGTTCGATCATCTGCTTGAGCAGTACCACGTCGCCCAGGCCGTAGCACAGCCAGGCCTCGGCAGCTTCGCCATCACGACCAGCGCGGCCGGTTTCCTGGTAGTAGCCTTCCATCGACTTGGGCAGGTCGGTATGCGCCACGAAGCGCACGTCCGGCTTGTCGATGCCCATGCCGAAGGCAATGGTGGCGCACATGACGATGCCGTCCTCGCGCAGGAAGCGGCGCTGGTTGTTCGCGCGCACTTCCGGCGGCAGGCCGGCGTGGTAGGCCAGGGCGTTGAAGCCCTGGCCGCAGAGGAATTCAGCGGTCTCCTCGACCTTGCGCCGCGACATGCAGTAGACGATGCCGGCCTCGCCACGGTGGCCGCGCAGGAAATCGGTCAGCTGCTTGCGCGCGTTGTCCTTCTGCACCACGGTGTAGCGGATGTTGGGGCGGTCGAAGGAGCTGACGAAGTGGCGTGCTTCCTGCAGGTCGAGGCGCTCGGCGATCTCGCGCTGGGTCGGCGGGTCGGCGGTGGCGGTGAGCGCGATCCGCGGAATCTGCGGCCAGCGCTCGTGCAGTACGGTCAGCTGGCGGTATTCCGGGCGGAAGTCGTGGCCCCACTGCGACACGCAGTGGGCTTCGTCGATGGCGAACAGGGCGATCTGGCTGCGCGACAACAGCGACAGGAAGCGGCCGGTCAGCAGCCGCTCGGGAGCGACATAGAGCATGTCCAGCTCACCCGCGAGCAGTTCGCGCTCGACGCGGCCGGCGGTCTCGGCATCCAGGGTTGAATTCAGGTACTCGGCACGCACGCCGAGCTGGCGCAGGGCTTCGACCTGGTCCTGCATCAGCGCGATCAGCGGCGAGATGACGATGCCACATCCGTCACGCAGCAGGGCCGGGACCTGGTAGCACAGCGACTTGCCACCGCCGGTGGGCATCAGCACCAGGGCATCATGACCGGCAGCCACATGCTCCACGATGTCCTGCTGCGGACCACGGAAATCGTCGTAACCAAAGACGCGTTGGAGCAGGTCGTGCGCGGGACGGGAAGCCATCCGGCTAGTTTACCCCGGCGGGGGAGTCGGTAGGGCTGCGCCCTGCACCTGCTACAAGCCAGAGCAACGTCAAAGGCAACAGCCGGCTCTGGCGTGTCTGCTGGT
The DNA here is from genome assembly GCF_059368675.1 of Stenotrophomonas sp. YJH_SMC_120. Classification (NCBI taxonomy): domain Bacteria; kingdom Pseudomonadati; phylum Pseudomonadota; class Gammaproteobacteria; order Lysobacterales; family Lysobacteraceae; genus Stenotrophomonas; species Stenotrophomonas sp. YJH_SMC_120. The sequence continues at coordinate 10,771 of NZ_JCAFRY010000022.1, read as the reverse complement.
TGGGCGGGGCGGTGTGGGCTTGCAGGACACGCCGTAAACCCGTCCTTGGGGGCTCGATGGCGCCATCCATGGCGCCAACGGTCCTGCAAGCCCACACCGATCCGCCCCCGACAGCTTCCGGTTGACGGTGGGGCCATCCACGCCATGCGTGGATGAAATCTGTCAGATATCGACAATCAAAATGGGGTCAGATCCGTTTTCCTGCGGAAAAACGGATCTGGCCCCAGGCAATGCCCTGGCAGATCGCGGAAATCTGTCGAAGGCGGGGTGGGGCCGGTGGCAGGGGTGTCCGCGGCATGGATGCCGCGGCCAAGCCCCCAAGGACGGGTTTACGGCGTCCCCTGCCACCGGATCCACCCCGCCAACCCTCAGGAAACCAGCTTCTGCTCTGGCTCTGGCCGTTGATTTAAGGCCTCTGCGGGTGCAGGGCGCAGCCCTGCCGAATACCCCCAACCCTTACTGGAGCAGGGAACGCAGCATCCAGGCGTACTTCTCGTGTGTCTGCAGCCGCTGGGTCATCAGATCCTCGGTCGGGGCGTCGTCCCCCTTGGCCGCCACCTCCAGCACTTCACGTGCCGTACGGCAGACTGCTTCGTTGGCGACCACCAACTGGCGTACCATTTCACGCCAGTCCGCACTGTCGGTCAGGCCCGGTTCCTCGGCGATCGAGGTCAGCGCAGCGAATTCCCGGTAGGAGCCCGGGGCATTGAAGCCCAGCGCGCGGATGCGCTCGGCCACGTCGTCCAGTGCCGCCCACTGCTCGGTGTACTGCGTCTCGAACATGGTGTGCAGCGAGTTGAACATCGACCCGGTCACGTTCCAGTGGAAGTTGTGCGTCTTCAGGTAGAGCGTGAACGCATCGGCCTGGAAGCGCGACAGACCGTCGGCGATCTTCTTGCGGTCGCCCTGGGTGATCCCGATATCGATGTTCGGTGCCGACGGTGCCGCCGCAGCAAGCTTCTGCTTGCCGGTTTTGGCCTTGGTCGTGCTCTTGGTCTTCGCCATGGGGTTCCTCCTTGTGGAATCGTTGGCCTTCACAATAAACCGGTCGTGATGACTGGTCGCTTTCAAAGTTTTGAACGAACCGATTGATGAACTCTATCGATAAAAATCCATCGCCCCGCCTGCGCCAACAGCGTGCCGCCATCGACGGCGCCATGAGCCGCGACCGGGGCCGTTTGCTGGGGATGCTCTCGCGTTGCCAGGCCAAGCCACAGGATGCGGCACTGGCCGCCACCTTCGAGCAGGCCTTGCAGGCGTCGGTGCAGCGCCGGCAGGTGCGGGCGCAACAGCAGCCGTCCATTACTCTGGACCCGCAGCTGCCGATTGCGCGTGAAGCCGACGCCATCATCGGGCTGATCCGCGAACACCAGGTGGTGGTGATCGCCGGTGAAACCGGCTCGGGCAAGACCACCCAACTGCCGAAACTGTGCCTGGCCGCCGGCCGTGGCCAGGCCGGCATGATCGGCTGCACCCAGCCGCGACGGATTGCCGCACGTGCGGTGGCCAGCCGTGTCGCACAGGAACTGCAGAGTGAACTGGGCCAGCTGGTCGGCTACCAGGTGCGCTTCAATGACAAGGTCAGCGAAGACAGCCGCATCAAGTTCATGACCGACGGCATCCTGCTGGCGGAGATCGCCAGTGACCGCTGGCTGTCGAACTACGACACGATCATCGTCGACGAGGCGCACGAACGCAGCCTCAACATCGATTTCCTGCTGGGCTACCTGAAGCAGCTGCTGCGCAAGCGCCCGGACCTGAAGCTGATCGTCACCTCGGCCACCATCGACACCGAACGCTTCGCCCAGCATTTCGACAATGCGCCGGTGATCAGCGTCGAAGGCCGTACCTATCCGGTGGAAGTGCGCTACCGCGCGCTGGAAGGCGAGGGCGAAGACCAGGGCGAACGCACCGTCAACGACGCCATCGTGTCGGCCATCGACGAGATCACCCGCCTGGATGCGCGCGGCGACGTGCTGATCTTCCTGCCGGGCGAGCGCGAGATCCGCGATGCGCACCAGTCGCTGGAACGGCGCAAGTACCGCAATACCGAGGTGCTGCCGTTGTACGCGCGGCTGTCCAACCAAGACCAGGACCGCGTGTTCAACCCCGGGCCGAACCGGCGTATCGTGCTGGCCACCAACGTGGCCGAAACCTCGCTGACGGTGCCGCGCATCCGTTACGTGGTCGATCCGGGTTTCGCCCGCGTCAAGCGCTACAGCCCGCGCAACAAGCTGGACCGCCTGCACATCGAGCCGATCTCGCAGGCCAGCGCCAACCAGCGCAAAGGTCGCTGCGGACGTATCGCCGAAGGTATCTGTTACCGCCTGTACGCCGAAGCCGATTTCCAGGCGCGGCCCGAATTCACCGATCCAGAGATCCGCCGCTCCAGCCTGGCCGGGGTGATCCTGCGCATGCTGCAGCTGGGCCTGGGCCGCATCGAGGATTTCCCGTTCCTGGAAGCGCCGGACGAGCGTGCGGTGGCCGATGGCTGGCAGCAACTGACCGAACTGGGCGCGATCGATGCCGAGCGGCGCATGACCACCATCGGCAAGCAGATGGCACGCCTGCCGGTGGACGTGAAGCTTGCGCGCATGCTGGTGGCCGCGCAGGCTGCAGGCTGCCTGCGGCCGATGCTGGTGATCGCCTCGTTCCTGGGCATCCAGGACCCGCGCGAACGCCCACCCGAAGCGCGTGGTGCGGCCGACAGCGCGCACGCGCAGTTCGCCGATGGCCGCTCCGAGTTCGTTGGCGTGCTGCGCCTGTGGGATGCCTACCGGCAGGCCCATGAAGACCTGACCCAGTCCAAGCTGCGCGACTGGTGCGGACGTCATTTCCTCGGCTTCCTGCGCATGCGCGAGTGGCGCGAGCTGCATCGCCAGCTGCGGCTGCTGTGCGAGGAACTGGGCTGGAAGGAGGAGGCCAGCGAGGCGTCGATGGCGCCGTTGCTGGCCGGCAGCAGTGCGCCGGCACCGGCGCGTGACGACGCGGCGGCGGTGAAAGCCACCCGGGGCCAGCTGCACCGCGCCGCGCGCCTGGCCCGCGAAGGCAAGGCGGAGGCCGCACCGGCGCCGGTGGCCGTGCGCGCGCAGAAGGAACAGGCGCCGGTTGGCGGCGGTTTCAGCGAACGCGTGCGCGCCGCCGCCTACCAGACCCTGCACCGGGCGCTGGTGGCGGGCCTGCCGACGCAGATCGGCCACCGCACCGAGAAGGGCGATTTCCAGGCACCACGCCAGCGCCGGTTCCTGCCGTTCCCGGGGTCGGCGCTGTCCAAGCGGCCGCCGCCGTGGCTGCTGGTGGCCAACCTGCTGGATACGCAGAAGGTGTGGGGCATGACCCTGGCCGCGATCGAACCGGACTGGGTGATTGCCGAGCTGCCGCACCTGCTGCTGCGCAAGCACTTCGATCCGCACTGGTCGCGAGCGCAGGGACAGGTGCTGGCCTCCGAGCAGATCAGCCTGTTCGGCCTGGTGCTGGCGCCGAAGAAGCCGGTGCATTACGGCCGCATCGAGCCGGGCGAGGCACATGACATCTTCGTGCGCCAGGCACTGGTGACCGGCGAGATCAACACCCGCGCCAGTTTCGTGGCCGACAACCAGAAAGTGCTGGAGGTCGCCCGCGAGGAGGAAGCCAAGCTGCGCCGTGCCGGCATCGTCGCCGACGAGGACTGGCAGGCGCGCTGGTACCTGGACCGGGTGCCGCCGCAGATCCATTCGGCGGCGGGCCTGGATGCCTGGTGGAAGGGGCTGGTGCCGGAACAGCGCAAGACCCTGCACTGGTCGCTCGCAGACTTGCTGCCCGGAGAGGGCAGTGAGCAGGAGCGCTACCCGAAATACCTGGCGCTGGGCCAGGCGCGGTTGCCGCTGCACTACCGCTTCGAGCCGGGTGCCGACGATGACGGCGTGACCCTGGACGTGCCGCTGCACCTGCTCAATGCACTGGACCCGGTGCAGCTGGGCTGGCTGGCGCCGGGCTTCGTCGCCGACAAGGCCTCGGCACTGATCCGCAGCCTGCCCAAGGCAACGCGCCGCAACTACGTGCCGGCGCCGGACTTCGGCCGCGCGTTCTACGAGGCGTTCCCGCAGCCCAGCGCCGATGCCATCACCGGCGAACTGGCACGTTTCCTGTCACGTGCAACCGGTGCCACTGTGACCGCGCTCGATTTCGAGCCCGGTTCGATCGAGCCGCACCTGCACATGAACCTGCGGCTGCGCGACGAGCAGGGCAAGGTGCTGGCCACTTCGCGTGATCTGGACGCACTGCGCGCGAAATTCGGCGATCGTGCCGGCGATGCGTTCGCTGCACGCGCTGGCCGCGAGATGGCGGCCGATGGCCTGCGCACGTTCCCGGCCACGCCGATACCGCTGCAGGTGCCCGGTGAAGCCGGCGTTCCGGCCTATCCGGCATTGCTGGACGAGGGTGACAGCGTGGCGCTGCGCATCTTCGCCGATCGGCAGCAGGCACAGGAGGCTCACCCGCTGGGCGTGCGCCGGCTGCTGGAGATCGCCCTGGCCGAGAAGGTCAAGCAGGCGCGCAAGCAGCTGCCGGTGGGCGCCAAGACCGGCCTGTTGTATGCGGCGATCGAGTCGCAGGAGCGCCTGCGCGGAGACCTGGTGGATGCGGCGATGAACGCGGTGTTGGCGGAGGGCCTGGAAGACATCCGCGATGCGGCGGCCTTCGAACAGCGCCGTGAGCATGCGGCCAAGGCCCTGTTCGGCGAGGCCATGTCGCGGCTGAAACTGGCCGAAACCATCCTGGCGCTGGTGGCGGAACTGAAGCCGATGCTGGAAGCACCGTTGATGGGTTGGGCGCGCGGCAACCTGGACGACATGGAAGCGCAGCTGTCCGGGCTGATCCACCCCGGCTTCCTGCGCGATACGCCGGCCGACGCGCTGGCGCAGTATCCGCGCTACCTGAAGGCGATGATCCTGCGCACCGAACGCGCCAAGCGTGATCCGCCACGCGACCAGGCACGCATGCTGGAACTGCATCCGTTCCTGGAAGCGCTGGAAACGGCAGAGCAGCAGGGCCTGCGCGATCGCCCGCAATGGCAGGCGCTGCGCTGGGATCTGGAAGAGCTGCGGGTGTCACTGTTCGCGCAGGAGCTGGGGGCACGTACCGGCATTTCGGCGAAGAAGCTGGCGCAGCGGGTGACGGCACTGCGCCAGGCCTCGTAACCCCCAACCCGACCCCGCCGGACGATGACCGGCGGGGTACGGTGGGAGGTCATCCACGCGTGGCGTGGATCCACTACTTGGAGCGGCGCACCTTGGGCTGGCTGTTCACGCCTTCCACCTTCATGTACCACACGCCCATCACGCCGGGCTTGATGCTGACCTTGGGCGATTGCTTGCGCACGCCGACCACGCTGGTGCTGTCGGTCTGCTCCCATTCCTGGCCGTTGTCCAGCACGTAGACGCGGCCCTTGCCGAAGCCACGGAACTCGCCCTGCAGCACGCCGGTGATCGGCTCGCTGCTGCCGAAATCGAAGAACCCGCGGTTCTTCACGATCACTTCCTGGCGGCCCTGTTCGCGGGCTTCTTCGCGTACCGCTGCCACAGCCTGGGTCGTCGCCGCTTCAACCTTGCCCTGCAGCCAGCGGTTGAGCGTGGCCAGTTCCTGCGCGCTCAGCTTGTCCAGGCCGGCCGCCTTGAATTCGGTCGGCGACATCTGCTGCTGCAGGTCACCGTCCACCACGCGCTGGGCCAGCGCAGGTGCCGACAGGGACAGCAGCAGTGCGGCGCAGGCCAGCAGCCGTGGACGGAAACGTGGGGCGATCGAGGGCATGGCGGAACTCTCCTGGGTTTGCCGGCGAGTGTAGCGGCATGTCTTCATGCCGGGTGATGGTGGCTGCGGTGATTGTCCCTGAACGGCGCCGGCGCTAGTGTAGGAACCTCTGTCTTGCCTGCTCGATGCTGTGAACCGCGCTTCTGTCCCCGGCCTGGATGCCTTGTTGAACCGTCCCTCCGCCGCGGTGCTGCCCGCTCCGCTGCGCCAGGCCCTGCGCGAACACTGGGAAGCACCGGAGTGCGACCACCAGATGCGCGCCAGCTGGTCGGTGCTGGGCGATACCCTCGATGCACTGTCGATGCTCTCGGCCGACGAAGGCGCGGTGGTTGCCGCGCTCTTGTTCGACCTGCCCGGCCTGCGCGCCAGCCTGGACCAGCTGCCGCTGGGCAACCACAAGGCGGCGGTGATCGGCCTGCTCGACGGCCAGGACGCCGCCGATCCGGTCTGGGCGCTGCATGCTGGCCGCGAGGCCGGGCGCAACAGCGAGGGCCTGCGCCGCCTGCTGCTGGCGATCATCCGCGACCTGCGCGTGGTGCCGATCCTGCTGGCCCGGCAGCTGGCGAGAATGCGCGCTGCCGACAAGCTGGACGACGAGCAGCGCCGGGCGCTGGCGCAGCTGACCCGCGACATACACGCGCCGCTGGCCAACCGGTTGGGCATCTGGCAGCTGAAGTGGGAGCTGGAGGACCTGGCGTTCCGCCACCTGGAGCCGGAAACCTACCGCCGCATCGCGCGCGAAGTGGACGAAACCCGCGTGGCGCGCGAGCGCTACGTGCAGAACGTGAAGAAGCAGCTGTCGCGCGAGCTGGCCGCACAGGGCATCCATGCCGAAGTGAGTGGCCGCCCCAAGCACATCTACAGCATCTGGCGGAAGATGCAGAAGAAGCGGCTGGCGTTCGACCAGCTGTACGACATCCGCGCGGTGCGGGTGATGGTCGACGACGTCGCCGCCTGCTACGCCGCGCTGGGTGTGGTGCATGCGCTGTGGGCCCCGGTGCCGAGCGAGTTCGACGATTACATCGCACGCCCGAAGGCCAACGACTACCGTTCGCTGCACACCGCCGTGGTCGGCCCGGAAGGGCGCACGATCGAAGTGCAGATCCGCACCCACGAGATGCATTCCCAGGCCGAGCTGGGCGTGGCCGCGCACTGGAAGTACAAGGAAGGCGGCAAGGGCGCGGAAAAGTCGTTCGATCGCAAGATCACCTGGATGCGCCAGCTGCTGGAGCAGGCGCAGGACGGGCAGGGCAATGAACTGGCCGGGGCACTCGACGCCGAGCTGACCGAGGACCGGGTCTATGCGCTCAGCCCGAAGGACGAGGTGCTGGACCTGCCCCAGGGGGCCACGCCGCTCGATTTCGCCTACCAGGTACATACGATGGTGGGCCACCGCTGCCGTGGCGCCAAGGTCAATGGCCGCATCGTGCCGCTGACCTATCGCCTGCGCAGCGGCGACCGTGTCGAGATCCTCACCGGCAAGGAGGCCGACCCCCGCCGCGACTGGCTGATGCCCGCGCTGGGCTTCCTGGCCAGCAACCGCTCGCGCGAAAAGGTGCGCAGCTGGTTCCACAAGCTGGACCGCGCGCGCAACGTGCAGGCCGGGCGCGAACTGCTCGAGCGCGAGCTGAAGCGTCTGGGGCTGCAGCATTCGGATCTGGCGGTGGCGGCGAAGAAGTTCCATGCCGACAGCGTTGACGACCTCTACATCCAGGTGGCGCTGGGCGACACCGGCCCGAACCAGGTCAGCCGTACGCTGCTGGAGGCAGAGCGCGCGGCCAGCCAGCCGGCCCCTGCGCCGGCGCTTCCGCGCCCGACCGCCCGCCGCGAGAACCTGGGCAAGTCCAAGTTCACGGTGCAGGGCGTGGGCAATCTGCTGGTGCAGCTGGCGCGCTGCTGCCAGCCTGTGGCCGGCGAACCGATCGTCGGCTACCTCACCCGTAGCCGTGGTGTCACCGTGCACCGGGCAGACTGTGCCGCGCTGGCCCGGCTGGCGGCCACCAGCCCGCAGCGCATCCTGCCGGTGGAATGGGGCCAGGCCGGGGGCGGCTACGAGGTGGACGTGGTGGTCAATGCGGTCGACCGCCGCTGGCTGCTGAAGGACATCACCAACCTGATCGCCCAGGAAGACGCCTACGTGCTCGACATCCACAGTGACAACGTGCGCAACAGTGGCCGTGCCCATCTGCGCCTGAGGCTGAAGGTCAGCGACTACGACCAGTTGTCGAACCTGCTGGGCAAGCTGGACGCGCTGCCGGGCGTGAGCGAGGCGCGTCGCCTCGGCTGAGCTTCACGCCGCCCCGGCTACCCTGCACGCATGGAACGCGAGCCCCCGCATCGCCCGCATGGCGCTGAACACCCTGCGCTGGATCGCGTCCGCCGCGAAGGCCGCTGGTGGTGGCTGCAGGCACGTCATGCGCGGCGGGTCTGGCGATGGGCGCTGGTCGCGGCGCTGGCGGTGTTCGTGCTGCTGGTGCTGCTGCGCAAGCCGCTGGCCGACTGGTTCTGGGACGAGCCGCAGATCGAACAGCTGCTGGTCGAAGGCGATCGCGCGCTCGCCGCCGGCCGGCTGAGTGTGGCCGACGGCAGTGGTGCGCGGGAGCGCTACCAGGCGGTGCTGGCACTGGATGGCGATCGGCCGCAGGCGCGCCAGGGCCTTGCACGAACCGCCGCGGTAGCACTGCAGCAGGCCCGCGACAAGCTGCAGGGCGACGATCTCGAGGGCAGCGCGCAGTCACTGGCGCTGGCCCGCGAGCTGCAGGTGCCGCAGGGCGACGCCGACGCCGTGGCCCGCCAACTGCAGGCGCGGCGTAGCGCCGGCGCCGGTATCGGCGCGTTGCTGGCCCAGGCCCGCAATGCGTTCGCGGCCGGCCGGCTGGACGATGGCGACAGCAGTGCGTTGCCGCTGTTCCAGCGCATCCTGGCACTGCAGCCGGACAACCTGCCCGCTCTGGAAGGGCGCGAGGATGCACTGAGCGATCTGCTGCAGCACGCGCGCGCCCTGGCCGGACGCGGGGAACTGGCTGAAGCCGCTGCGACGTTGCAGCGCGCGCGCCTGTTCGATGCAGGCCACGCCGATCTTCCCGCCAGCCAGGAGGCCCTGGCACGGGCGGTCGACGAGCGCTTGCGGCAGGCACAGCGCGCACTTCAGCGACAGCAGCTGGAACGTGCCGCAAAGGGGTTCCTGGCCGTGCTGGCGGTGGCGCCGGACGATCCCACTGCCCAGCGGGGCCGCGAGCAGGTGCTGCAGGAGGTGCTGGCGCGAAGCCAGATCCAGGCCGACGATTTCCAGTTCGAGGCGGCGCAGCGTGATGCCGTGCTGGCCGAAGCACTGGGCGCTTCGCAGGCGGCACGACAGCAACTGGTGCAGCGCCTGCAGCGTGCACGGCAGGCCCGGGAGGCACTGCAGCAGCCCGCAGTGAGCAACGCGCAGCGTGAACGCGAGCTGCGCGATCACCTGCGCCGGATCGAACGCGCCGAGCGCGCAGGCCAATGGATCAGCCCGCCGGGGCACAGCGCATTCGATGCCCTTCGCGAAGCACAGGCGCTGGCACCGCGCGATTCACGGGTGAAGGCCGCGGCCGCGCGCCTGCTGCCTGCCAGTCGCCGTTGTTTCGACGACAACCTCCGGCAGAACCGGGTGCAGGCTGCAGGTGCCTGCCTGCAGGCCTGGCAGACGTTGTCTCCCACCGCTGGCGGCCTGCCTGCGGCCCGCCAGCGCCTCGCGCAGCGTTGGATTGCGATTGGCAGCGAACGATTGGGCAACGGAGATGTCGCCTTTGCCGAACGTGCGCTCCAGCAGGCGGGCGAGCTTGGCGTCGGCACTTCCAGCAGCGAGTACCAGCAGTTGCGGCAGCGCCTGCGCGACATCGGGGTGTCGTCGCCCTGAGCCCGCCGCTGCCGGAGGGACCGCTATAGTAGCCACCCCTCGCAACATCCCCACGGAGTGCCGATGACCGTCCTTGTTTCCGGAGCCACCAGCCAGATCGGCCGGTTCCTGCTGCCGCGCCTGGTGCAGGCGCATGGGCGGGTACAGGCGGTGAGCCGGCAACCGCAACCGGCACAGGACGGCGTGCAGTGGCTGTGCGGGGACCTGGCAGCTGCGCTGGACAGCGTGCCGTCTCCGGACTGGCAGGCGATTGCCAGCTTCGGCCCCCTTGAAGCATTGGCGCAGTGGTTGTCGCGGCAGACGGCGGCCCCCGCGCGGCAGGTCATCGCCACCAGTTCGATGAGCGTGCTGAGCAAGCAGAATTCCGAGCAGGCCGACGAGCAGGACGTCGTGGCGATGCTGCAGCGGGGCGAAGCGGGCCTGATCGCGCAGGCCGAGCGTCTTGGCATGGGCTGGACGATCCTGCGGCCGACCCTGATCTATGGGGCCGGCATCGACCGCAGCATCACCCCGATCGTGCAGCGTGCGCTGCGTCTGCGCCTGTTTCCGATTCCGCTGGTGGGAGGCCTGCGCCAACCGGTGCATGCCGACGATATCGCCCGCGCCGTGGTGGCCTGCATCGCCACCGGTGCAGCGTCGGCACGGGTGCTGGAAATCGGCGGTGGCGAGCGCCTGCCCTATCACGCGATGTTCCGCCGCGTGCACGCCAGCCTGGCACAGCCGACATTGGCGCTGCCGTTGCCGGGCGCGGCACTGCGGGGCCTGGCCGCGGTGCTGCCGCGGGCGCGTGGTCCGGTGTCACGCCTGCAGCAGGATCTGATTGCGGACAATGGCCCGCTGCAGGCGCTGCTGGACGTACATCCGCGGCCGTTCCATCCCGACGCGGACACGTGGCGACCGATGAGCGCGGCCCAGGCCGTGCAGCGGATCGCTGCGTATCCCGGCAACGGCTAGCTGTGTAAACCCACCACGTTGTTCAGCAGGACTCTGGAAATAGGTGGCTGGCCACCGATCCCCATGTGAGGGCGGTGCCAGTTGTAGTGGTGCAGCCATTGGGTCAGCACGGAATTGCGCTGGTCCGAGGAGGCGTATTCG
>NZ_JCAFRY010000021.1:0-66110 GCF_059368675.1 Stenotrophomonas sp. YJH_SMC_120 | reverse complement strand
CCAGCGCAATTCCGTGCTGACCCAATGGCTGCACCACTACAACTGGCACCGCCCTCACATGGGGATCGGTGGCCAGCCACCTATTTCCAGAGTCCTGCTGAACAACGTGGTGGGTTTACACAACTAACAGTCGACTCTACCAAACGGAAGACCGCCGCTCCGGAACACGCCAAGCAATGCGACAATCGCGCTCCTTTCCTGCAGCAACGAGGCCCACATGGCCAAACTGACCCTGGCCAGCGTGGATGCGCTGCGTACCCGCTTTGCCGATGACGCCGCCTGCGATGCGGCACTGGCCGCCTTCGCCGACACCGCCGCACTGCGCACGCCGCTGCGTGAGCTGGTGGAGGCACAGCACCGCTACCTGCAGGCCGAATTCGAAGTGGCGCAGGTGGCCGATGTATTGCGCCGCGACCAGAAGTACGCGCCGGTGGGCCGACCGTCGGTGCACATCGTGCAACTGCGCAAGCAGCAGGCCGCGACCAAGCAGGCAGCGCTGATCGCACGCCAGGTGGTGGCGCAGGCCGCACAGACCTTCGTGCGCGTGAGCGGGCTGGCGGTGAAGGCCAAGCAGAGCCCGAGCGAAGCGTGCGTGGCATGGTTGGGCGCGTTGCGCTGAGGGATCGTGCGGACCAACGGTCCGCACCCACCAGATGCAGGTTGGCGTCTACCGGGTAGTGCCGGCCGCTGGCCGGCAACCCCATCAGCATCGGGCACCCCGCATGCAGCCGGCCAGCGGCCGGCTCTACCGGCACCCAAAAAGAAGGCCCGCTTTTCAGCGGGCCTTCTGCCTTCTCACGACGAGTGAGCGGGGTGCATCAAGCCGCCGGCTTTTCGCCGGTGGCTTCGGTGGTGATGCGGATCTTCACTTCATCGCTGACGTTCGGGGCATACGCGCCGACGCCGAAATCGCTGCGCTTCAGGGTGGTGGTGGCATCGAAGCCGGCGGCCGGAACCTTGGCCATCGGGTGCTCGCCGCCGCCGTTGACGGTCACGTCCAGGGTGACCGGCTTGGTGATGCCCTTGATGGTCAGGTCGCCGGTGACGGTCAGCTTGTTGGTGCCGGCCGCTTCCACCTTGGTGCTCTTGAAGGTGGCATCGGCGAACTTGGCGGCGTCGAAGAAGTCGGCGCTCTTCAGGTGCTCGTCGAACTTGGCGGTGAAGCTGTTCAGGCCGCTCAGCGGCAGCTTCACTTCCACGGTGGACTTGGTCACGTCTTCGGCGTTGTACACCAGGGTGCCTTCAACGTTGCCGAAGTGCGCGCTCGGATTCGAGAAGCCGAAGTGGCTCCACTGGGCCAGCACGTCGGTGTGGCTCGGGTCCAGCTTGTAGGTGCCCGAGGCGATCTTGATCGCTTCGGCGGCCGGCGCGGCAGCGGCGGCATCGGCGGCCGGGGTGGCGGCCTGCTCGGTGGTGGCCGGGGCGGCGGCATCGGCAGCCGGGGCAGCGGTGTCGGCCGGCTTGGAGCAGGCGGCGATGGCCAGGGTCAGGGCCAGCGGCAGCAGCAGTTTACGGGTGGCGCTCATCTCAGGAACTCTCCGGATCGTAGGGTGGGTACACGGTGCAGCAAGAGCCTGCCACGGGACAGCAGGCCCGAAACCGATACAGCGACTTACGCGATGCGCGCCGCTTCGTCGAACGACAGGCGCGGCAGACGCGGGAACAGGCCCGCCGGGTCACCGTAACCCAGGTTGACCAGGAAATTCGACTTGATCGAAGTGCCGGCGAAGAAGGCTTCGTCGACCTTGGCCGGGTCGAAGCCGGACATCGGGCCGGCATCCAGGCCCAGCGCGCGCGCGGCCAGGATCAGGTAGGCGCCCTGCAGGCTGCCGTTGCGGAGGGCGGCTTCGTGGCGGCCTTCCTGCGGGCCGTCGAACCAGGCCTTGGCATCGGTGTGCGGGAACAGGTACGGCAGCTTCTCGTGGAAATCCAGATCGAAGCCGATGATGGCGGTGACCGGAGCGGCCATGGTCTTGTCGTGGTTGCCTTCGGACAGGGCCGGGGCCAGCTTGGCCTTGGCTTCCTTCGAGGTGACGAACACGAAGCGGGCCGGCGTGGTGTTGGCGGCGGTCGGGCCCCACTTCACCAGGTCGTACAGTTCCTGCAGCAGGCTGGCCGGGACCGGCTTGTCGAGGAAGGCGTTCTGGGTGCGGGCAGTACGGAACAGCTGGTCGAGGGCAGCAGCGTCGAGCGCGTGGGACATCGGTGGATCTCCAGGGCGGCTAAGGGAAGTCAGTGCCCGCGGGCGGCGCGGGGCGAAACGACGAGCCGCAGTGTAGAGTGTCGCGACTGTTGCAACACCCAGCAGGGCTGAAACGAATTAATGCCAATGGTGAAACGATCGAGCGCGCCATGGACGGTCACTGACGGCCGTGCGGGCAATGTCCGCCAGGCGATCGCGCTGGCCTCGGCGCTGCGCCAGAGCACCCACCGACCGCTGGTCCTGCAGCCCCGCGCGCCTTGGCGCTGGCTATCGCCGCGGCGCCTGCCGGGTGATGTGAACGGCTATGGCGAGGCTTTCGCGTCATTGGCTGCCGAGGCCCCGGCGCTGGCGATCGGCTGTGGCCGCCAGGCCGCCGGCGCACTGCGCGTGCTGCGCGCACGTGGCAGCCAGGTGGTGCAGATCCTCGACCCGCGCATCGGCGCACGCCACTGGGATGTGGTGGTGGTGCCCGAACACGATGCCCTGCGTGGCAGCAACGTGCTGACCCTGCTCGGCAGCCTCAACCCGGTGGACGACGACTGGCTGGCCTGGGGCCGCGCCGCGTTCGCCGGCTTCAGTACCTTGCCCGGCCCGCGCACCGCGTTGCTTGTCGGTGGACCGACGCCGCTGGCGCCGTGGGATGAAACGGCGATGGTGGGCGTGTTCCAGGCGCTGGCCGAGCAGATCCGCAGCGAAGGCGGCAGCCTGCTGGCGACCACCTCGCGACGCACGCCGCCGGCGTTGGCCGAGATCCTGCGCGCGACGTTCGCCGACCTGCCGCACGTGATCTGGGGCGACGGCGGCGACGGTACGAATCCTTATGGCGGCCTGCTCGGCTGGGCCAACCGCGTGGTGGTCTCGCCCGATTCGGTGAACCTGCTCTCGGAGGCCTGCGCCACGCGCATGCCGGTGATGGTGGCGCTGGCCGATACCGCGCAGGGTCGGCTGGCGCGCTTCCAGCAGCAGCTGCGCGAGCGCGGGCGGCTGCAGGCGCATTGGCTGGACTGGCACTACGACCGCATCGAACCACTGCGCGAAACCGCGCGGGTGGCGGCGGAAGTGAAACAGCGCCTGGCATTGGGGTAGTGCCGGCCGCTGGCCGGCAATGCTCTACGCGCTACCGAAGATCCTGACGTTGCCGGCCAGCGGCCGGCACTACCGGGTGCGCAGCGTTTTCTGAACATTTCGATCCGACTGTGCGGTTAGAGTCCAGCGTCCCCCATCACGCTGAACGTCTTCATGCGCACCCTGCTCCTGCTGCCTCTGGCCCTGCTCGCTGCCTGCTCCACCACGCCCACCGAGCTGGATCCGATCTCGTATCAATGCCAGCAGCAGCTGGACGCGTACCGCGAACAGCCGGCGCTGCGCGATCCGAAGACTGGCCAGCGTCCGCCGCTGCCGGTGGCCCCGATCAGCGACGCCTGCGACAAGGAACTCCAGCGCAAGGGCCTGGACCGCCCGCTGCGCTGACCGGCGTATGATCGGCGCGCGGGCCTGCCCGCCGTTGAAGGTATCGACATGGATCGTTTCTCCCGCCTGCCCCGCGCCGCCCTGCTGATCGCCAGCCTGCTGGCGACCGCACCGGCATGGGCCAACAGCACCGAGTGCCGCGAACGCTACCCCAGCGTCGCCTCGCAGGCGGCGATGCTGGACGTGGCCTGGACCACCGCCGAGCGCCTGGATGCGCTGCCCGATGTGGACGTGGTGGTCGCCGCACGTGGCGGCCAGGATCTGAGCCGCTACGGCCTGCGCCACAGCCACCTGGCCTTCCTGCTGCGCGAGGACGATGGCCGCTGGCGCGCGATGCACCTGCTCAACCGCTGCAAGACCGACAGCTCGCAGCTGTACCACGAAGGGCTGGGCAACTTCGTCGGCGAGAGCGGCGGCCATACCGACCTGCGCATCGGCGTGCCGGCGGCGCCGCTGCGTTCTGCGTTGAAGGCGATGCTGGTGTCGCCCTCGATCCAGCCCAAGGCGCTGCACGAAACCAGGTACAACGTGGTCGCCTACCCGTTCGCGACCGACTACCAGAACTCCAACCAGTGGGTGCTGGAAGTGCTGGCGGCGGCGATGGCGCAGGCCGAAGGCGCGCCGGCCATCGTCAAGCGCGAACAGGCACAGCAGTGGCTGCGCCAGCAGAAGTACCAGCCCAGCGTGCTGCATATCGGCCTGGGCAAGCGCGTGGGTGCACGCCTGTTCATTGCAAACGCCACCACCACCGACCACCCCGCCGGCGAACGCATTTCCGGCAACTATTCGGTGGTGACAGTGGAATCGGTATTCGACTTCCTGCACCAGCGCAGCCAGCTGCAGCAGGAACTGGTGATCCCCCATGTGCCGGTGGCCGGTGCTGCTGCCGCTACACCCTGAATCCCGCGAGGAGAACGACATGCGTCCGCTGCCTGTTTCCCTGATGTCGATGGTGATCATTGCCGGCCTGCTCGGCGCGAACACCGCCCATGCCGAACGCCGCATCATCATCCTGCAGGACCCGGGCCCGCAGGGGCCGAGCCTGGAAATGTCCGCGCCCCTGGTGGCTTCCGCGCGCGCCGCCGCTGCCAAGGAAGCCCGGGATGCCGGGCTGCCGCCCGGCCACGGCGCATCGGTGAAGCTGCCGCAGATGCAGGTGAGCGCCATCGCCACCACCGTCGACGGCCGCCGCGAAGTGCTGCTGCGCGATGCCAACAACCCGCAGAACACCGCGTCGATGCAGTGGCCGAAGCGCCCCGGCGATCCCGCCGTGCAGTTCACCGTGGGGCAGACCGTGAACTTCGAGCCGACCGGCACCGACCAGGGCTGGCAGGTGAAGGACAACCAGGGCCGCCCGCTGGAATACCTGCCCGAGGCCACCGGCCCGCGCGACATTTTCGATACCCGGCGCTGAGCCGCCGCCCCCACGTTGACCAGGAGGTCTCCATGTTCCGTTGCCTGCGCATTCCCCCGTCCGCCCTGCTGCTCTCGGCGCTGCTGGCGCCCACTGTCCATGCTGGCGCCGCGCCGCAGTTGAACAGCAGCGAGGCCAGCGTGATCGTGACGTCGTTCGTGGTGCTGTCGTTGCCACTGGCGGCCTCGATGGGCTTGTCAGAACTGTCCAAGGCGCCGTTCAAGGCCAGCGAACGCAACGGCCGGGCCACGCGCACCAAGGCAGTGCCGCTGCCGCCGATGGAGGTGAAGAAGGTGGAGACCACGCCGGAGGGCGAGCGCCAGGTACAGCTGCAGGTGCCGGACAAGGCCGACCAGACCGCCACCCTGCGCTGGCCGGCGCACGTGCACGAAGACCAGGCGGCAGGCTTCGTGGTCGGCCAGCAGGTGCACTTCGACCCCACCGAAGCCGGTGCCGGCTGGACCGTGAAAAGCGCGCAGGGCCAGGCACTGGCTTACGTGCCCACCGCCTACGCCGCTGGCGACGTGATGAGCGAAGCGCTGTAAAGCTGAACGACCGGTTTTGGCTTTGCCGCGGGCCGGGCGGATAATGGGCGATCCCCTTTGTCCCCCTGGCTCGCCATGTCCGTGCGTCCTGCCCCTGTGTTTGCCCCGCTGACCGCCCGCGCCCTGGTGCTGGCGGTACTGGCGATGGGCGCGGTGGTGCTGCTGTCCAACGTACTGGTGCAGTACCCGATCAACGATTGGCTGACCTGGGGTGCCTTCAGCTATCCGGTCGCGTTCCTGGTCAGCAACCTGATCAACCGCCGCTTCGGCCCGGGCCCGGCGCGCCGCGTGGCATGGATCGGCTTCCTGGTGGCGGTGGTGTTGTCGGTGTGGGTGGCCACGCCGCGCATCGCCATTGCCTCGTGCTCGGCCTTCATCGTGGCGCAGCTGCTGGACATCACCATGTTCGACCGCCTGCGTCGTGGCAGCTGGTGGCGCGCACCGATGGTGGCCACCACCTGCAGCGCGACGGTGGATACCACCATTTTCTGGTCGATCGCGTTTGCCGGTTCCGCCCTGCCGTGGGTGAGCTGGGCAGCGGGCGACCTGGCGGTGAAGCTGGCGATCGGCGTCTGCCTGCTGGCCCCGTTCCGCGCGTTGTTATGGAAGATGGCGCCGCTGCGGGCCACCAGCTGACCGCACATGCTCTGGTGGGTGCCGACCTTGGTTGGCACGCCCTGCAGAACTCATCGCTGCCGACAGATTGTGCCGACCAGCGGTCGGCACCTACCAGAAGCGGGCATCGCAGGGCCATTGATTCGGTAGTCGCCAACCTTGGTTGGCGCTTGGCATTCATGCCAACCAAGGTTGGCATCTACCAACGGCGGGCCATCGCAGGGCCATTGATCCGGTGGGTGCCGACCAACGGTCCGCACCCACTCAAAGCTGTTGCAGCATTTGCCCCCGCTCAGGCGAACGGCAACTCCGCGGCTCTGCACGCTGCCGTAATCGCGGCACACGCCTCTTCAATCGCAGGCGTGGTCGGCGCCAACCGCGGGCGCCGATCCAGCGTGCAGGCCAGGCCCACGTCCAGCAGCGTGGCATGTGCCCCGTGCAGTGCCTGCGCGGTGGCATCCGGCAGGAAACCGACAACCGCCAGCGCATCGATCAACGACGGCGTATCGCGAGGCTGCAGCAGCGCCGCATGCTGCGCACTGCGTGCCAGCACGCCGGTCTGCAGCAGGAACTCCAGGTCCACCACGCCGCCAGCACCCTGCTTCAGGTCCAGCCGTGCGGCATCGCTGCGGTCCAGCTCGGTGCGCATGCGGCCGCGCATCTTCAGCACGTCGGCATACAGCACACCCATGTCGCGCTCACGCCCAAGCGTCTGTGCACGCACCTGCTCAAAGTCGGCCAGCAGGCTGGCATCGCCGGCCACGCCGCGTGCGCGCACCAGCGCCTGGTGTTCCCAAGTCCATGCGCGTTCGCGCTGGTATTCGGTGTAACTGGCCAGCGAAGACACCAGCGAACCCTTGCCACCATCCGGGCGCAGGCGCACGTCGATGTCGTACAGGCGCCCGGCAGCCGTGACTGCGCCAAGCAACGCCATCACCTTCTGCGCCAGGCGTGCATACCAGCGGCCCGGCTCCAGCGGGCGCGCGCCATCACTGGCATCCACGCCGGCCGGGTTGTCATGCAGGAATACCAGGTCCAGATCGGAACCGAAGCCCAGTTCAAGCCCACCCAGGCTGCCGTAGCCGATGATCGCGAAACGTCCGCCGGGAATCCCGCCGTGTGCGGCGTGCATGTCCGCTTCGGCCATCGCCAGCACGGTGACCACCACCGCCTGCGCCAGTTCGGCCAGTTGCCGGGTGCTGTCCACCGCGCCCTGGCGGCCATCCAGCGTAGCCATCGCCATGCGGAAGCTGAGCGCCAGCCGCGTTTCGTTGAGCCAGCGCAGCGCGGATTCGGGATCCTCCACCGCCAACACCTGCTGGCACTCGGCCAGCATGCCGGCGGCATCCGGCATCGGCCCGGACACGCGTACGTCCAGCAGTTCGTCCAACAGCAGCGGATACGCCGCCAGGCGCTCGGCCAGCAGCGCGCTGCGCGCCAGCACATCCACCAGCCGCGCCAGCGCACTGGGCTGCTCGTCCAGCAGCGCGAGATAGCTGGTCCGGCGCAGCACCGCCTGCAGCAGGCCAAGCACACGCTTGAGCGCGGCGTCGGGTTGTGGCGAGCGCGTGGCCGCATGCAGCAGTGCCGGCAGCACGCGATCCAGCCGCGCACGCGCCGCATCGGACAAGGACTTCACGCCGGTGCCCTGGGCGAAATCACGCAGCGACTGGTCGGCGCCGTTGGCATCGAGGAAGCCGGCTTCGGCCAGCAGCGGTGCATTGCTGCCTTCCGGCAGGCTGCGCCAGTAATTGGCCAGCGCGTCGGGCGCGGCCTGGCCCTTGCGCGGCGCCAGCAGCGCGGCGAATTCAGTACTGACGCGCTGCTGCTGTTCGGCCAACGCCGCGCGCAGCACGTTCCAGTCCGCATAGCCGAGGCCGACGGCAATGCGTTCGCGGTCCAGCGCGTCGCTGGGCAGTACGTGGGTCTGCGCGTCGCGCAGCATCTGCAAGCGGTTCTCCAGCCGGCGCAGGAACAGGTAAGCCTCGCGCAGTGCGGCGCCATCCTCGGGCGCGATCTGTCCGGCGGCGACCAGTGCATCCAGCGCCACCAGCAGGCGACGCTCGCGCAGTGCCGGTTCACGGCCACCGCGGATCAGCTGCAACGCCTGGCACAGGAATTCGATTTCGCGGATGCCACCGGCGCCACGCTTGATGTCCTCGTGCAACTCGCGGCGCGCGACCTCGGCGGTGATCGCTGCCTTCATTTCGCGCAGGCCATCGAGCGCGGTGAAATCGAGGTAGCGGCGGTACACGAACGGGCGCAGGGTCTGCAGCCACGCTTCACCGGCGGCGATGTCGCCGGCCACCGCGCGCGCCTTCAGCCACGCGTAGCGTTCCCAGTCGCGGCCCTCGCGCTGGAAATACTGGTCCATCGCCGCGAACGACAGCGCGACGCGGCCGGCGCTGCCGAACGGGCGCAGGCGCAGGTCGACACGGTGGCTGAAGCCATCGACGGTGGTTTCGTCCAGCAGCTTGGCCAGGCGCTGGCCGAGGCGGGCGAAATACTCTTCGGCGGCCAGCGCGCGCGCGCCGTCGGATTCGCCGCCGTGCGGGTAGGCGTAGACCAGGTCCACATCGGAACTGAAGTTGAGCTCGCCGCCGCCGAGCTTGCCGAGGCCGAACACCACCAGCTGCTGTGGGGTGCCTTCGCCATCGCGGACCACGCCGTGGCGTTGGGCGAATTCCTGCTGCAGGGCGTCCAGTGCCAGCCGCAGGCAGTCTTCGGCCAGGGTGGTGGCGCCGGCGAGGGTCTGCGGCACGTCGTCGAGGCCGGCCAGGTCGCGCCAGATCAGCCGCGTGGACATGGCGGTGCGCCAGCGCCGCAGCTGTGCCGGCCAGTCGCTGGGCTGTAGCGGATCGAGCACCGGCGCCGGGATCGGCGGGCAACCGGGCGCGGCCAGCTGCGCCAGCAGCGCCGGTTGCCGCACCAGGGTGTCCAGCGCGAAGTCACTGGTCACCGCCAGCCGGGTCAGCAACGGCAGCAGGTCGGCCGGGATGGGCTCGGGCAGGACCTGGGCCAGGCGCGCCAGGGCGCGGTCGACAAGAGGCTGCAGGGAGGCGGGCAGATCAGCGGGGGCGAGGGTCATGGGCTGATTGTATCGACCCGGTCGGGACGCAACGGACCCGGTAGTGCCGGCCGCTGGCCGGCAACCCCGGTAACCTTCGGCAGCATCATCGGATCTGCCGGCCAGCGGCCGGCACTACCAAGTCAACGGATCTGCCGGCCAGTGGCCGGCATTACCAACAATGGAGGCCGCGTATTCATACTGGGCGACAGGCAATAAAAAAGCCCGCTTGCAGCGAACTGCCAGCGGGCTCTGCTCCCTCCCCCACGTCGGGATGCAGGGCCATCGTGCGGGCTGCGAAAGCACTTTGCACGCTGCACTGCAAAACAAAACCGGCGGGTATGGGTGAGCCCTCCGGGGAAAAGCCATTCCACGAAGGTAGAACCCCCCGTACGGATGAGGATGGCCGATAATCGGAATTCCCCCCAGCAACACGTGTCGTCATGTCTGTTGATCGCATCGCCAACGCGCGTCTCCGTGACCGCGTGGTCTCCGCAGAGGCCGCAGCCGCGCTGATCCAGCCCGGTGAAACCGTGGCCATGAGCGGCTTTACCGGCTCCGGGTATCCCAAGGCCGTTCCCGTGGAACTGGCCCGCCGCATCGAAGCGGTGCATGCCCAGGGCCAGCCCTTCCAGATCAGCCTGATGACCGGCGCCTCCACCGCGCCGGAACTCGATGGCGCGCTGGCCAAGGCTGATGGCATCGCCATGCGCATGCCGTTCCAGAGCGACCCGGATGCGCGCAACCGCATCAACGAGGGCAAGCTGGATTACATCGACATCCACCTCAGCCACGTTGCCCAGCACGTGTGGTTCGGCTTCTACGGCGAGATCGATACTGCGGTGATCGAAGTCTCGGCCATCCGCGAAGATGGCTCGCTGGTGCCCTCCACCTCGGTCGGCAACAACAAGACCTGGCTGGACCTGGCGAAGAAGGTGATCGTCGAGGTCAACGAATGGCAGCCGGCTGGCGTCGACGGCATGCATGACATCTACTACGGCACCGCGCTGCCGCCGCACCGCAAGCCGATTCCGCTGGTGAACGCCAACGACCGCATCGGCGATACCGCGCTGCGCTGCGACCCGGACAAGATCGTGGCCGTGGTGCGTACCAACGGCCCGGACCGCAACAGCCCGTTCAGCCCGATCGATGCGACCAGCGAACAGATCGCCTCGCACCTGATCGAGTTCCTCAAGCACGAGGTGAAGAAGGGCCGCCTGCCGCCGAACCTGCTGCCGCTGCAGTCGGGCGTGGGCAATATTCCCAATGCGGTCCTGGCCGGCCTGGCCAAGAGTGGTTTCCGCGACCTGGCCGCGTTCACCGAAGTGATCCAGGACGGCATGCTCGACCTGCTGCGCGACGGCGTGCTGAGCTATGCCTCGTGCACGGGTTTTGCGCTGAGCCCGCAGGCCAACGAGACGTTCAAGGAAAACATCGATTTCTACCGCGAGCGCATCATCATGCGCACGCAGGAAATCTCCAACCATCCGGAACTGGTGCGCCGCCTGGGCTGCATCGGCATGAACGGCATGATCGAGGTGGACATCTATGGCAACGTCAATTCGACGCACGTGATGGGCACGCGGATCATGAACGGCATTGGCGGTTCGGGTGACTTTGCCCGCAACGGTTTCCTGTCGGCGTTCCTCAGCCCATCCACCGCCAAGAACGGCACCATCTCGGCGATCGTGCCGATGGCCAGCCATGTCGATCACACCGAGCACGACGTGTCGGTGATCGTCACCGAACAGGGCCTGGCCGATCTGCGTGGGCTGACCCCGCGCAAGCGCGCGCAGGTGCTGATCGACAACTGCGCGCACCCGGATTTCCGCCCGCAGCTGCAGGACTACTTCGACCGTGCCAGCCGCGAAAGCTACGGCAAGCACACCCCGCACCTGCTGCCGGAAGCGCTGTCGTGGCACCAGCGCTGGCTGGATACCGGAACGATGAAGGGCTGAGGCCCGCGTCTGTAGAGTCGAGCCATGCTCGACTCTCCTTCCCTGTGCAGCCGAGCATGGCTCGGCTTCACGGCAAGCCGTTTACCCGCGCAGCGCCGCCAGCGATTCCGCCTGCAGCCGCTCGTAGATCTCGAACTCGTCATTCACCGCCACGCCCAGCGCCTGCTCGAAGGCCTCGCGGTTGGCGTGTGCGGCATAGGCGCGCTGTTCTTCACCGCCCAGGTTCGACTGGAAGATGCCTGCGGCGCTGACCGGCAGGAAATCCTCATAGACAATCGGATCGGCCGTCGCCAGGCCCGCGGCCACCAGCACTTCAGCCGGCAGATCCGCCACGCGCTCGGGCGCGGCACGGCCGGCGTCGGTCAGCTGGTAGCGGTAATAGCCCAGCCCTTCCTGGCGCAACGTGTCATGGTCATCCGGGAAGCTGGCGAACACCGCCTGCAGGCGCTGGCCGTAGTCGCCGCCGGTGCTGCCTTCGCCACCGGCATCGCGTGCCTGCGACAGCAGCTGGTCGTACAGCGCGCGGCCCTTCGGGGTCAGCGCAAGGCCGCGCTGTTCGATCTCGCCGAAGCGCGCGGTATGCGTGCCGGCATCGCCACCTTCCGCGTCCGGGAAATGCACTGCCTCTTCCAGCGCCTTGAAGCTGGTCTGGCGCAGCAGGATCGGGCAGGCGCGGCGCGGCGGGCCTTCGATCACCGCCTTGGCCGCCATGCCGTGTTCGATCATCGCCGCCTGCGCAGCGTCGATGTCCAGCGTGCGCGGGGTCAGGTGATTGATGTGCGGGCCGCGGAAACTGACCACGTCGGCCACCAGCCGATGCGCGTTGTGCAGCGCGTGGTAGGTCGGCAGGTCGACCGTGGCATCGCCGTGCCAACGGAAGGTTTCCAGTGCTTGCTCGACGAAGCGCTCGGCATCGGCCTGCGCCAGGCCACCGTCACGCTCGGCCTGGTCGATCAGCGCCAGCGCGCCCTCGGTGAAGATACGGCGGCGCGCAAGGATCTTCGCCGATTCGGCACGCAGCGCTGCGTCTTCGATCAGCTCCAGACGCAGCAGCGAGGTGAACACGCGGAACGGATTCTGCGCCAGCGCGAGGCCGGTGAGCGGGCGGAACGCGGTGGAATGCACCGGCACGCCCGCGACCGACAGGTCGTAGTAGCCGACCGGGTACATGCCCATCACGGCGAACAGGCGGCGCAGCGTCGCCAGCTCCTGCGCGGTGCCGACGCGGATCGCGCCATGGCGCTCTTCGTCCAGGCGCGCACGCTCGTCGTTGCGCTGCAGCTGCGCGGCCAGCGCCGGATCCTGCTCCAGCACCTGCGCGTTGATCCGCTCCACCAGTTCCACCAGCGTGCCGTACAGCGGCACTTCGGTGCGGTACATGCGGGACATGGCCTGTGCGAACAGGCGGCGGATCACATCAGGCGAAACCAAAGAGGCGCTCATCAGTCACTCGATTACGGGAACGGGGGAACAGCTCGGACCCGTATTGTCGCCGGAGCGCGCGGTGGCGGCGATATGCAGAGCAACATGAAACAAACCGGTAGTGCCGGCCGCTGGCCGGCAATCTCCGGATGCCTGGAAGGGTGCAATTGCCGGCCAGCGGCCGGCACTACCGCTTGAGCTGGCGCTTCAGGGTGGCATCCAGGGTGATCGGACGGTCCCAGTGCTGGTAACTGGCCACGATGGCGTGGCGCACGGCACGGTAATGCAGGTTGTCCGGCCTGGTGGGCATCCGCTTTACCACCACTTCCCAGCCGCCGTCCGGGTCCTGGCTGAAGGCGCGCACGCTGTCGCGGCAGGTCTGGCCACTGGCCTTGGCCCAGAAGCAGGCGAAATAGATATCCCCGGCCTGCCAGCCATGAGTGGTGAACAGCGCGCTGATGTAGCCACGGGGCACGTCGGCATAGCGCGATACCTCATCGAGAAAGGCATCCGGGTAGCGTTCGGCGTAATGGTTGATGTCCTGCAGCTGGGCATCAACCCAGCTGTCGCCGGTTGCCACCTCATACGCAGCCGAACGCTCGGCGGTCTGCTGGGCCAGCACGGTGGCCGGCGCCAGCAGCAGGGACAACAGCAACACGCGCAGTCGGTAATTCATGCCCCGATTCTGCCGCAGCCGCCGGGCCCTGTCAGGCCGCCGCAGCGGCCTTGGCTTCGATCGCCGCCAGTGCGGCCGGCCAGTCGTGGGCGGTATCGGCGGTGACCATGCGAGGTTCATCGTCGGCCACGCCGTGCTGGGTCTCGTGGGCCCAGGTCACCGCGTACGGGGTATGCACGCCCCAGCCACCCAGGGTAACCACCGGCTCGATGTCCGAACGCAGCGAGTTGCCGACCATCACGAAGCGCTGCATCGGCAGGTCGAATTCGGCCAGCACGCGGGCGTAGGTTTGCGGGTCCTTCTCCGAGACGATCTCGATGCGCGGGAACAGCTCGCCCAGGTTGGCGACCTTGATCTTCGCTTCCTGGTGGAACAGGTCGCCCTTGGTGATCAGCACCACCGGGTAGTGCTCGGCGATGGCCGCCACGGCTTCGCGCACACCGTCGATCAGCTCGACCGGGTGGCGCAGGGTGTCGTGGCCGATATCGAGGATGCGCTGGATGTCCTTCGCTTCGATGCGCTGGCCGGTGATGTCGATGGCCGCTTCGATCATCGACAGGGTCATGCTCTTCACGCCGTAGCCGAAGGTGCCCAGGTGGCGCTGCTGCACTTCCAGCAGGTGGCGCGCGGTCTGGGTGTCATGCACGTCGACGTAGCGCGACAGCAGGTCAAGGTAATCCTGCTCGGCCTTGCGGTAGTAGTCCTCGCTCTTCCACAGCGTATCGTCACCGTCAAAACCGACCAGGCCGATGGCGCGCGACGGCGCAGGCGTGGAGGTGTTCATCGGCCAAGGATACAGGGGTGGCGATGACGAAAAAAACCCGGGCGGCCGAAGCCGCCCGGGTTCCCATACGCCCCGATACAGGTCTTACCTGCCCTGCGCACCCTGCGCTGCGCCGCCGGCGCCGGCCTGCTGGGCGGCCACATAGGCCTTGTACTCATCGGCGCTCAGCTCGCCGTCCTTGTTGGTGTCAGCCTGGTCGAACACCTGGGCCAGGCCCGCGTTCACCTGCGCCTCGGTCTTGCTGATGGTGCCGTTGCCATCGGTATCGATGCTGGCCCAGGTCTGGCCACCGCCGTTGGCCTGCGCCGATGCGGCTGCGGCAGCGTTGGTCGCCTGGTCGGCGGCCTGGCCGGCCTGTGCAGCCGCCTGCTGGGCCTGCGCGGCCTCGTTCTGCGCATGCGCCGCCTGCTGCTTGGCCGACTGGGCCATCGCCGGAATGGCCAGCACGCTGCCAGCGGCGACGATCAGGGCGATCAGGGGCTTGCGGTTGCGAATAGTCATCAGGGGTGTCTCCTGCCAATTGGGTGGTGTTGCGCGGCGTGTTGTCTCCGCACGGCACCTACCCTGCCACCCCGTTTCTGAATCGATTTTGCCCCGCGACCCGCGTCAACACGCACCATTAACCACTCGCCCCCGCGCATGCATTAGCACGGTGGTTAGCAGCAAGTGAGCAGCTCATAAGATGCGCATTCAGCGCTGCCGGATTTAACCGGCAACCAACGAAAAACCTGCGTCAGTCGACGGTTTTTTCCGATGACCGCGAACTGAACAACACCCAGCCGAGCGCAACACCGGCGAGCGCACCGGCGATTTCCAGCACCACGCGGCTGCCGAGTTCGTTCGGATCGTGGATGGTTGCCAGGAACAGGCGCGCGTACAGCGGCGACTCCAGCCGCACGATGCCCATGTAGAACAGCTTCCATGCATCGATGCCGGCGGAGATGATCACGGCGATGACACAGGACCACCCGATCGCGTGACCCGCTGTCCAGTGCAGGAGCCGGCACAGCTGCGACCACAGGGAGTACACCAGCAGCCCGACCAGCAGGGCGATGGCGCCGGCTTCCAGGGTACCGAGCAGGCCGAAGTGCAGAGGAAGGTTCATCGGGTGGGCAGGGATGAAGAGGCGGCCAGTGTAAGGGATCTGCCCCGGACCCAATCCGGTAGCCACAGTAGATCCACGCCATGCGTGGATGAATCTCCATCGAGATCGAATATCGCGACGATTGAACAAGAAGCAGCCGACGAACAAAGAGCAGCCGAGTATGGGCTCGGCTCTACAACGGACCGCGCGGGAAACTGTCAGAGGCTGGGCGGTGCCGGAGTGCGGGGTGTCAGCCGCATGGATGCGGCTGCCAAGCCTCCATGGACGGATTTACGGCGTCCCCGCACTCCGGCACCGCCCAGCCAACCCACGGAACGCACGCTGTTGCTGTTGCGTCTGATGTTGCCGGCCAGCGGCCGGCACTACCGCGGGTGCAGGGCGCAGCCCTGCCGATACCACCTAAAGCACTGGCACGTCGTACGCGGTGCCGGGATCCGGTTCGGGCTGCAGAGTGTAATGCCACCACTCCTGCGGATAGTTGACGAAGCCACGGCGCGCCATCGCCTGCACCAGCTGCTGGCGGTTCGCCTGCTGCACAGTGCTCAACCCGCTCGTCCGGGTATGCGCGCGCGGGCCGAAGAAATCGAAGTCGGTGCCCATGTCCAGCGGCGTGCAGGCGCCAGTGCGGCAATCCAGCAGGCCAAGATCAACCGTGGCGCCACGACTATGGCTAGAGCGCTCGGCGATGTAGCCGTCGGCCAGCAGCCGTGGCTTGTCCAGGTCCGGGTACTGCTGTGCCTTGCGCGAGAGTTCGCGCGGATCGTTCACCCAGGCCATGAAGGCCTGCACCGAGCGCACCGGCCGGTAGCAGTCGTAGAGGCGCAGGCCAAAGCCCTGCGCGCGCAGATCCTGTTCTACCTGCGCCAGCGCTTTCGCCACGGGCGCCAGCAGGTAGCAGGATGGCGCCTCATAGCCGGGCACGCGCGCGCCGGTGAAGTTGTTGGCATTGGCGTATCGGATGTCCATGTCGATGCCTGGCGACAACGTGCGGATCTCCACCAATCCGGCGCTGGCCGCATCGGTGGCCGGCGAAACGCGCGGTGGCTCAGCGGCGTTGGCGGTCGCCGCCAGAGCAGTCGCCAGTACGAGTGAAATGCAGGTCCTGGAAGTCATAGCTGAAGTCGATGTCAGGATCGATGGCGCGCAGGTCCAGTGTCGGCGCCGGGCCTTGGCCCGGCTGCAGCCACGCCTGCGCCTCCTCACCCAGCGTATCCCAGCGCAGCAGCCAGCGCCCCTGCAGTTGCAGCACCGTGGCCTGCAGCCTGGGCGACTTGTCCACGCTGAAGCGCAGGCCATCCTTGCCCGGGCACAGCGAAGCCGGGCCCAGCCAGGGGTCGGAGTAGCGGCCCTGCCAATGCGGCAGGTCATTGCCGCGTGCCGGCTGTGCGGCGGTGGTCGCTGGCCGTTGATGGCCAGATGCTGACTGCGCTGCCCGGTCAGCCTTCAGTTCGGCCAGGTACTCCATCGCAGGGCGCGCATCGTCTGGTGCGGTGAAGCGCTTGAGCGTGGCCTGCATCAGCGCCGTGCGTGCATCCTCGCCTTCGCCGTTGATCAGCATCACCACGCCGACCCTGCGGTCAGGAAGCAATGCCAGCGACGAGTACATGCCCGACAACGTGCCGGTATGCGCCACCTTCCACTGCCCGTCCATGTCCGACACCCGCCAGCCATATCCATAACCGTAGAAATGCGCGTTGTCCCAGCGCCTCTGGCGTTCACCCAACGGCATCGGCATGTGCAGGGTCCACAGCGTGCGCCGCTGCTCGCTGTCCAGCCAGTCCGGCACCAGCGCGGGATCGAGCAGCACCTGCATCCAGCGTGTCATGTCGCGCAGCGAACAACGGATGCCTCCCGCCGCCATCGAGGGCAGGTCCGGGCTGATCGCAGCATCGGCGTTCACCACCTCGTTGCGCTCACCACGCCAGGCATGCGGCTGTGCCACGTTGCCCACGCGTTTCACCGACCACGCACCCACCTGGCAGCGCGTCATGCCCAGTGGTTCGAACACCTGCTCGCGCATCAGCTGGTCATACGGCTTGCCACCCGCTGCCGCCGCCACTTCGCCGGCCACCACATACATCAGGTTGTCGTAGGCATAGTGGCTGCGGAAGCTGCTGACCGGTTTCAGGTGCGCCAGCCCCGCGATGATGTCGGCACGGGTGAACGCGTTCGGCTCCGGCCACAGCATCAGGTCACCGGCGCCCAGGCCAAGGCCACTGTTGTGGATCAGCAGGTCGCGCACCTGCATCTGCTCGCCCACCCACGCATCGTGCATGCGGAAGCCCGGCAGGTGCCGCTGCACCGGATCATCCCAGCGCAGCGTGCCCTGCTGCACCAGCCGCGCCAGCAGCGCGGCGGTCATCGCCTTGCTGTTGGAGGCGATCTTGAACAGCGTGTCCTCGTCAATGCGGCCGCCATCGCCACGCGCGCCCTCGGCGTGGCGATAGACCACCTGCCCGTTGTCGACCACCGCCATGGCCAGCCCGGGCAGATGCTCGGCCCGGACCACGGTCGCGATGTCGGCCTCGATGGCTGGACTGTCGACCGACGAAGCGGACGGTGCGGCCAGTGCCGCCGCGAGGATCAGCAGGTGGTGCATGCGGGTAGCCCCTCCATTGCCCGCGCCGTCACGGTGGACGGCGCGGATCGTGGCCTCAGAAGTTCCAGGTCACCACCAGCTGGGTGTAGCGCGGTGCCTGCCAGCGCGTACCGGTAGCGAACGTCGCCTCGCGATACTGGCCGGGCTGCGCCTCGTAGCGCTGGTGCACGTTGATGGTCTTCTGGTTGTTGAACAGGTTGTACACCGACAACCGGGCGCTGAGGTCGATGCCCTCCACCGGCAGGCGCCAGGTCACGTTGGCGCCCATGGTCCAGGTCCACGGCAGGCGACCAAACGCGCCGCGCGGGCTGTACTCGAACTGGCGCTGGTTGTACGGGCCCGAACAGTTGGCCACGCACAGCCAACCGGTGCCACCACCACTGCCTTCACTGGACGTGCTGCCACCGGCGATGGAGTCGTTCGGCCACATCACGCCGTAGGCGGTGATCGGGCCACCGGACTGCACCTGCAGCGTGGTGCCGAACGACCACTGCTTGTTCAGCGCATACGCGGCACGCAGCTTGAACTGATGGCGGAAATCGTTGAACAGAACACCATAGCGTTCATTGGTGGCCGGGTGGTCCCAGAACTGCACCATGCCGGTGTCGCCGTAGTTGGTATCGGAATTTACCGGGCCTTCGAAGTTGCCCTCGCTCTTCGACCACAGGTAGGACGCGTTGAACATCCACTTCTCGTCCCAGGCGCGGTCGATCTGGAACTCCAGCGCCTTGTAGGTGCGCTTGGGCTTGGAGTAACCGATCACCTCGCCACTGCCGCCCTTTCGATAGCCGCTGTTGGCGGTGTCGATGGTGATCCAGCCTTCGTTGGCGCAACCGATGCTCTTGTCGCCCCAGATCGTCAGGCTCTCGCCCGGGTTGGCGATCGGCCACAGCGTGCTGGGGGTCGGGCCGCACGGGGTGTAGTTGATGCGGATGTCATCCAGTGCGCGGGTCATGCGCCGGTAGGTGGCATTGACGCCCCACGACCAGGCCTGGTTGATCATGTTCTGGAAGCCCAGGATGTATTCGTCCTGGTAGACCGCCTTCAGGTCGCGGTCCACGCTCTGGCGCAGGTCGGCACCGCCGGTGTTCATGCGGGTGTCGGTCGGCCCGATCTGCTGGCCGACGATCGGTGCCATGTACGGCGAACCGGTCGGCGAGGTTTTCTGCTCCCAGCCGTTCAGCACGTAATAGCTGTATTCGTCGGTCAGGCCACCGGCGAAGTTCACGTTGATGTTGTTGGTGACCGGCAGGTAGTAACGGCCGGCGTTGCCGAACAGCTTGGTGCTGCCATCACCGCGCATGTCCCACGAGAAGCCGACGCGTGGCGCGATCAGGTCGTCCATCTTGATGAACGCCTTGCCGGCGGCGGTGCGGTTCTCGAAGCGGTCCCAGCGCACGCCGAGGTTCAGCATCAGGTTCGGGGTGATGTTCCAGATGTCTTCCAGATAGAAGGCATTGGCCTCGGTCTCGAAGGTGCCGCCGGAGCGGCGGTTGCGAGCGCGCAGCATCTCGGTGACGCCAGCCGGTACGTAGGCGTTTGCGCCATCCCACACTTCATCGCCGGGGCGCGCCACGTAGGCGGTGTAGCTCAGCTCGGTCGGCCCTGGATAACGGGTGGACTGCTTGGTGGTCATCAGTTCGCGGTCGACACCGAAGCGCAGCAGGTGATCACCGAGCTGCCATTCGAAATCCAGGCGCGCGACATCGCGGGTGTCATCGCGCTCGGCCACCGCCGCGCCGGTCGGGTGGCAGCCCGCGCGCAGCCCCTGCAGCTTGCCCAGCCGCGGGCCGTAGGTGCTGTCGGTGAACACCGGGCTGCAGGCCTGGTCCAGCGACGAATTGGTGAAGGCACGCTGCTTGTTCTGGCCGACCATGGCGCGCGCGGTGAAATTCTGGCCGAAGTGGCCGGTGTAGGTGGCCGACCAGTTGCGGCCGCCGGTCTCGGTGACCGAGTCGCCGCCCCAGGAACCGATCCGGTCCGCATTCCAGTTGTAGCCGTACGACGCGTTGGTGACATCGCCCTCGTCGGAGAACGCCAGCAGCGCCAGGCTGTGGTTGTCGTTGATGTTCCAGTCCAGCTTGGTGCCCCAGAAGCCGTTGCCGGAGTCGTTCTTGAACCAGGTACTGCCATCTGACGAGGTGTTGTGGCCCTTGTCGCTGCGGTCCTCGTACATCGCGAACAGGAACAGCTTGTCCTTGACGATCGGCCCCGAGCCCCAGACGTTGGTCTTCAGGAACGAGTTGTTGTCGCGGCTTCCGTAGGAATGCGGGGTGCCATCGCGGTGGAAATGATCGCCGCCACTGGCGCGCCACGCACTGGGCTCGGCGGTGACTTCAACGCCGCCTTCGAACTCGTTGCTGCCCGAACGGGTCACTGCATTGATCACGCCACCGGTGGAGCGGCCGAACTCGACCGAGTAGCCACCGGTCTTGACCTGGAATTCCTTGAAGAAGGCGAACGGCGCGGTGCTGAAGCCACGACGGGTATACATGTCGGTGACATTCAGGCCGTTGATGAAGACCGCATTCTCGGCCACCGATGAACCGGCGAACGACAGGCCTCCGAATGACGAGTTGCCGCCGACCACGCCCGGCGCCATCAGCGCGACCGCGGACAGGTCCTGCGCCACCGGCAGCCGCGAGATCTCCTGGCGGTTGATGTTGAACGAGGTTTCGGTGGAGTACACATCCACGCGGTTGACCACGCGGGTGCCAACCACCTGCAGTGCATCCAGGTTGGTGACACCGCCGCCGCTGCCCAGGTTGACCGTGGTGGTACCGCCGACGGCAACGCTCACCGATACCTGGTCGCCCAGCTTCTGGCCATCGCGGCTGAGCTGCAGCTGGTAGTCGCCCACCGGCAGCTGGCCGAGGCGGTAGCTGCCATCGGCGCCTACGGTGACGGTACGGGTCAGGCCGGTGCTGCTGCTGACCACGGTCACCTGGTCACCGGCGGTTGCACGGCCGGCGACTGCACCGCTCACGTTCTGTGCCATCGCGATGCCGGGCAGCACTACGCCCAGACACGCCCCGAGGGCGACGCACAACGCCGCCCGCTTGATGCTGTAAGCCTTCATCCCCTGCTCTCTCCTGCAAGAATTGAATGGTGTGGAATGCGATGTGTCGCGCTAGCGTTGCCTGGCTGGCAGTACCCGCCACTGGAAGTCGTAGGTCCATTGGTCGAAGTACAGGTTGCCGCCTGCCCACTCGGCCTCGCCGCGCTGCGAGTCGACCGTTTCCGAGCGGAAGTGCTGCTTGGCCGGCACCAAGGGCTGGCCGAAATCGTCGTTGAAAGCAATGCGGTAGCCGTCGAGGCCACCCAGATAGAAATCGCGCAGGGCCGGCACATCGCTGGCAAGCGCGCCGGTGGTCACGTCCATCGGCAACCAGCCGTATGGCGCCAGGTAGACCTGTCCCCAGTCATGCAGGTTGTTGTAGCCGCTGCCATCGTCGGAGAACACCATGCCCGACTGCCAGCGTGCAGGAATGCCGTTCATGCGCAGCAGCGCGATCAGCAGCAGGGTCTGCTGCCCGCAATCCGCATGGCCGGCGCGCAGCGCGTAATCGCTGATGTTGCTGAGCGTCGAGTATTCGCGCGCACCGGCCCATGGAATGCGGTCCACGGCGGCAAACAGCTTGCGCACCACTTCATAGGGGCGCGTCTCGCCCTGCAGCACCTGGTCGGAGAACAGCTTCAGCGCCGGGGTGAAGCGCACATGCGGCAGCTGCTCGGCCAGATAGGGCTTCAATGCGGGATCATTCGGGGTGGCCAGCACCTTCGCGGGATCGATCGCGGTGTGTCGCGCGAAGACCGTTACCGCATAGCGTATCTCGAACCGGGTCGGCTTGCCGGCTACGGCCTTGGCTTCCAGGTAGGCGGTGCGCTGCAGGGTACTGGCCGGTGCCACCCGTGCCTTGCCCGGGGCGCTGCCCAGCCACTGCACCTGTTCCTGCTGGCCCGGGATCTCGCGCGGGTATGGAATCCAGGCGCGTACGGTTTCACCCGCCGGGACGGCATCGGCTTTCACCGTGAGCGACTGGGTGAACTCAATGCGCTGCGGCAGTACGGACGCCTGGCCACTCTGTTCGGCTGCGGCAAGCACGCGCGCGTGGTGCGCGTTGAGCACTTCGTTCGGGCCCGGCGGTGACATCGGTGCATCCGCGCGGCGGCGTGCGCGTGCTTCGTCACTGAGCAGGAACAGGTTCGACGGTGCGCGCTTGAAATACCAACGCGTGCCATCGATATCCAGATGCTCGATCAGGCCGAGCTGGTCCCAGCGCGCGAATTCCTCGTCGGTCAGGTCCGGAATCCAGCGACGCACGGCAGACTTGGCGGCGGATTCATCGAGGGAAAAATCCAAGCGGATGCGGCGCATGCGCTCACGCTGGAACGTGCCTTCGGCAGCATCGCTCCCGGTCGCCAGCAGCGCATCGGCGTCGCTGAAGCGGCCGCTGTCGATCAGGTCGATCACCTGCGTTTCGCGCGCACGCTGCTGGCTGCTGCGCCCGTCTGCCGCCTGCGTGGCCGACGCCCACAGCAGCAGCGCGGCACACAGGCCGGCAGCAGCAGGCAGACGCGGTTTGCGAACGGCAGGATCCACAGCGACACTTCCCCAGCGCGGGTGGTAACGGCTGTGTAACACGGGCCGGGATGCCGGTCAATAATTTATTCTTGCTTTCGATGCCAAAAGGAATAAATATTCCAACAGGCATTCGAGGAGGGTGTGCACCGCATGAGCCTGGCTTCCCGCGAACCGCACCGGCGTTGGCCGCGCCGGTTGACCCTGGCCCTGTGCCTGCTGGCCGCACCAGCCTTTGCACAGGCGGCACCACCGCCCGACCCGGGTGCGCCGCTGCCCTATGTGATCGGCCTGCACGAGGCCTACCTCACCCCGCAGTACTGGGCCGCGCGCCTGGACAACGCTGATGCGCCGATTCTGGATCGCGCGCAGATCGAGGCGCAGAACGCGCGGATGCGGGTGCAGGACAACCATATCCAGGACATCGCCACACTGCCCGCCCAGCTTGATGCGGCGACGGTGCGTGCCAGCATCAGCGCGCTGTCCAGCTGGCCCACGCGTGCACTGTTCAACGAGACGGGCCAGGCCATCGCTCCCGCGCTGCGCAGCGGCATCGAAGCCAACCTCGGCCTCGATGCGATTCCTGCCCAGGTGGCACCGGCCTATGGGCTGGTGGTGAAGCGCGCGGCACTGCGTACCTTCCCCACCCGCGAGCGCGTCTTCAGCACCGCCGGTGACACCGACATCGACCGCTTCCAGGAATCGGCGCTGTTCCCCGGCGACAAGGTCGCGGTGGTTCACCGCAGTGCCGACGGCCGCTGGCTGTTCGTGCACAGCGAGCGCTACAGCGCGTGGATCGAAGCCGACGCCATCGCCAGCGGCGACAAAGCCACGGTGCTCGGCTATGGCGCGAAGGGCCCGTACCGCATCATCACCGGCGCCACCGCGCAGACCGCCTACACCCCGGAGGAACCGCGCGTATCGCGCCTGCAGCTGGACATGGGCGTACGCCTGCCGGTGCTGGCCGACTGGCCCGCTTCAGAACCCGTGAACGGCCAGCAGGCGCATGCCTCGTGGGTGGTGCAGTTGCCGGTGCGCGAGGCCGATGGGCGTCTGAAGCTCGTACCGGCGCTGCTGCCGCGCTCGCAGGACACCGCCGCCGACTACCTGCCACTGACCCCGCGCCTGCTGCTGCAGCAGGCCTTCAAGTTCCTGGGCGAACGCTACGGCTGGGGCCACGACTACGACACCCGCGACTGCAGCGGGTTCGTTTCCGAGATCTACCGCAGCTTCGGCGTGCTGCTGCCGCGCAATACCAGTGCGCAGGCGGTCAGCCCGGCACTGGATCGCCTGCCGTTCACCGACAAGGTCGGCAAGGCCGCGCGCGACCGTGCGGTCACCGAACTACAGGCCGGCGACCTGGTCTACATCCCCGGCCACGTGATGATGGCCATCGGCCACGTCGACGGCCGCACCTGGGTGATCCACGATACGGCGGGCGGCAGCTGGTTCGGTGCCGACGGCAGACGTGTGCAGGCCCATCTCAATGGTGTTTCGGTCACGCCGCTGGAGCCGATGATGGCCAGCGATACCGTCCGCTACATCGACCGCATCACCAACATCCAGCGCCTGCGGGCCAAGACCCCCTGAATGAAGATCACTGCCATCGAACTGGGCATGCTGCGCGTGCCGCTGAAGACGCCGTTCAAGACTGCCCTGCGCACGGTGGAAACCGTGGAAGATGTGGTCGTACTGATCCGCACCGACACCGGCAACACCGGTTACGGTGAAGCCCCGGCCACCGCGGTGATCACCGGCGATACGCACGGCTCGATCATCGAAGCGATCCGCCACTTCATCGCCCCGCGCCTGATCGGCCAGGACGTGGTCAACCTCAACCATCTGTGCACGCTGGTGCAGACCGCAATGGAGCGCAACACCAGCGCCAAGGCGGCGGTGGAGATCGCGCTGTACGACCTGTGGGCGCAGCTGCACGGTGCGCCGCTGTACCAGATGCTCGGTGGTGGCGACCCGGTGATCACCACCGACATCACCATCAGCGTGGACTACATCGACAAGATGGTGGCCGATTCGCTGTCGGCCATCGAACGCGGCTTCGAGTCGCTGAAGATCAAGGTCGGCAAGGACATCGGCCTGGACATCGAACGGGTCAAGGCGATCCATGCCGCCGTGGAAGGCCGTGCCCTGCTGCGCCTGGATGCCAACCAGGGCTGGACCGCCAAGCAGGCGGTGCATGCGATGCGTACGCTGGAAGAGGCCGGCGTGGTGCTGGAGCTGCTGGAGCAACCGGTGAAGGCGGCTGACATCAGCGGCCTGAAGTACGTCACCGATCGCGTCAACACGCCGGTGATGGCCGATGAAAGCGTGTTCAGTCCCAGCCAGGTGATGGACCTGATCCAGCAGCGCGCGGCCGACATCATCAACATCAAGCTGATGAAGACCGGCGGCCTGTCCAACGCGATCCGCATCGCCGACATCGCCGGCATCTACGGCGTGCCGTGCATGATCGGCTGCATGATCGAGTCGAGCATCAGCGTGGCCGCCGCCGTGCACCTGGCCGTGGCCAAGAGTGATGTGATCACCAAGGTTGACCTCGACGGTCCCTCGCTGGGCCAGTTCGACCCGGTTAGCGGCGGCGTGCATTTCAACGAATCGGAGATCAGCATCAGCGACGTGCCGGGGCTGGGCATTACTGAGGTGCGTGGGCTGGAGATGCTGGGGTGATTTCTGCCTTGCGGCCGACGTTGCGTGCCACTGACGCTGGGTCGCGCGTTACTTTTCTTTTCGCGAAAAGAAAAGTAACCAAAAGAAACGCTCCGCCGGCCGCGAGCCGACGTGCTGCGCACGTCGGTGCCCTGCGCTCCTCGGTCCGCCGAGGGACGGCGCGGAACTCGCTGCGCTCAGACACCCGCGCCTCTTCGCCCTCGCCGGACCTGCGGTGCTCGGCTCGCTTGAAGGCGGACTCGACGTCAAAGGCAACAACTGCACTCCGTAACCTCTTCGCGGCTGGAACCCGCCCGACCCATTCCATGGCACGCTCTACGCTGCCAACCACAACGCGCCTACACATGCTCGGACACCCCGCATGCCGCCCCTGCTGAAGATCCGTTCCGAGCGCGGGCAGATGTCGGCCATCGAGCGCCGCATCGCCGACTTCATCCTCGACAACGCCCACCTGCTGCGCGACTACTCGTCCCAGCAGCTGGCCAGCGCGCTGGGCATCAGCCAGTCCAGCGTGGTGAAGTTCAGCCAGAAGCTCGGCTTCAAGGGTTACCCGGACCTGAAGTACTCCATCGGCCAGGATGTCGCCCGTGCTGGCGCCGATCCGCAGCAGGCCCCCAGCGAACCCGACAGTGGCGACGACTACCTGCGCCTGGGCGACACCCTGCGCCGCAGCAAGGCGCAGGCCGAAGAGGAAACCCGCCAGGCCAACCCACGCGAGGAAATCGAGCGCATCGTGCAGCTGCTCGACGGCGCGCCCAAGCTGTTCGTGTACGGCCTGGGTGACGACGGCCTGTATGCCCGCGAGTTCGCCATGCGGCTGTCGCTGCTCGGCCTGCTGGTGGTGCCGCATACCGACCCGATCCTGATGCTGGCCAACCTGTCGGCCGCGCGCCCCGGTGATGCGCTGCTGGTGTTCTCCGAATTCGGCAACCTGCCTCAGCTTTCGCAGCTGTCGCGCCAGTTCCAGGACATGGGTGGCAAGGTGATTTCCATCACCCGCCATACCGCCAACCCGCTGCGCGCGCATGCTGACGCAGCGCTGGTGGTGTGCGCGCACGAGCGCACGCCGCAGGTCGCGCAGCTGCTGTACCGTAGCGCCATGCACGCCCTGCTCGATTTCCTGTTCGTGCTGCTCTGCCACACCAATCCGGACCGTCAGCAGCAGCTGGCGGTGAACCTGGAGCGGATCGACCACCTGCTGGATTCCTGACCGGAGCACCTGTTGATGAAATCCCTGGTCCGTCTCGCTACCGCTGCACTGCTGCTTGCCGCGGCGGCATCCGTCCACGCTGCGCCGCTGCAGGGTGCGCGCCAGCTGATCGTGGTCACCAGCGAAAGCTGGGACAGCACACAGGGCCAGCTGCAGGCCTACGTGCGTGATGGCAAGGGCTGGCACGCACATGGAGAGGCGTTCCCGGTGGCACTGGGCCGCACCGGCAGCGCCTGGGGCCTGGGCCTGCACCCGGCGCAGGCCGATGGCCCGCAGAAGCAGGAAGGCGATGGCCGCAGCCCGGCAGGCGTGTTCGCGCTCGGCAGCGCGTTCGGCTATGCCGTCACACGACCAGGCACGGCCATGGCCTACCAGCCGATGCTCGAAAGCAGCTACTGCATGGATGTGTCCGGTTCGCCGTTCTACAACCGCATCGTCGATGAGAAGAAGGTCGGCAAGGCAGCTGTGGAAGGCTCCACCGAGCCGATGCGGCTGGATCTGCACAACAGGGGCGACGTGCGTTACCAGGAAGGCTTCGTGATCGCCCACAACCCGGACAACCAGCCCGGCAAGGGCAGCTGCATCTTCGCCCATCTGTGGCGCCAACCCGGTGAGGCCACGGCCGGCTGCACCGCCATGCCGCAGGCCCGCATGCAGGCCCTGCTGGACTGGTTGCGGCCGCAGGATGCGCCGCGCTTCGTGCTGCTGCCGCGCGCCGAGTACACGCGCCTGCAGGCCCAGTGGCAACTGCCCGCACTGCGCGGAGACGCCCGTTGAGCGCGCAGGACGAACCGCAGCTGCAGCGCGCGGTCAGCCGCTGGCAGATCGTCGGCCTGTCGATCAACGATGTGATCGGCAGCGGCATCTACCTGCTGCCGGCCGCCACCGTCGCCCTGCTTGGCCCCTTCAGCCTGTGGGGCGTGGTCGCCGCCGGTATCGTCGTGGCGCTGCTGGTGCTGTGCTACGCGCAGGCCGCCAGCTATTTCGACGAGCCCGGTGGCAGCTACCTGTATGCACGCGAGGCGTTCGGGCGCTTCGCCGGGTTCGAGATCGGCTGGATGATCTGGCTGACCCGCATCAGCTCGGCGGCCGCACTCAGCAACGCGCTGGCCGATGCGGTCGCGCGTTTCTGGCCGTGGGCCGGTGCCGGCATGGGGCGCATCGCGGTGATCGTGGTGTCGCTGGGCTTCCTCACCGGCGTCAACATCATCGGCGTGCGCTCGGCCGCGCGCACCGGCGTGGTGCTGGTGATCGGCAAGATGTTGCCGCTGCTGCTGTTCGTGGCCATCGGTGCGTTCTATATCGACCCGCAGCTGGCCTTCTCCGGCCAGCGCCCCGACCCGCACGACCTGCAGCGCATGGGCGAGGCCGCGTTGCTGCTGCTGTACGCCTACGCCGGCTTCGAGAACATCCCGGCCGCCGCCGGCGAGTACCGTAATCCGCGTCGCGATATTCCGTTCGCGCTGATCACCATGATCATCACCGTCACCGTCATCTACGGCGCGGTGCAGGTGGTGGCACAGGGCACGCTGGCCGGCCTGGCCAGCTCGGCCACGCCGCTGGCCGATGCCGCTGCCGGCTTCGGCGGCGAAGCACTGGCGCTGATCCTCACCGTAGGCGCGACCATCTCCATCCTCGGCACCAACAGCAACACGATGATGATGGGCCCGCGCTTCCTGTTCGCACTGGCCCGCGATGGCTATGGGCCGAAGATCCTGGCGCAGGTGCATCCGCGCTTCCACACGCCGGCCGCGTCGATCCTGTGCCAAGGCGTGATCGCGCTGGGCCTGGCCCTGTCCGGTTCGTTCGTGCAGCTGGCCCTGCTGTCGATGACCACGCGCCTGTTCGCCTACATCGGAACGGCCGCTGCAGTACTGGTGCTGGCCAAGCGCTATGCGGACCGGCCGGGCGCACTGAAACTGCCGGGTGGTCCGCTGATTCCGGTACTGGCGCTGCTGCTGTGCCTGGCGCTGTTCGCCAGTGCCAGCTGGCAGAACATCGCTGCTGCGCTGGTGGCTTTCGCCATCGGCGCGGTGATCTACAAGCTGCCGCGAAAAGATGCCGACGCCGGATGACCGATAGCGCCGGGCCATGCCCGGCGGATTGATCTGGTGATCACGCTGCCGGACCGGGCCGTTAACCGCCACACAGGCAGGATCAGGCTTCGTCCACAACGGAGCCTTCCATGACCGAGTACCAGATCCCCGGCCGCGTACCGGACGACAGCACGCCGCGCGATGCGGTCAGCAGCTACTGGCGCGAACGCTACACCGCCGAACCGTACTACGACGACCAGCTGTTCTTCGAGGACTATGAACCAGCCTACCGCATCGGCCATGCCGCGCGTGCGCAGGACATGATCCGCGCCTACGAACAGGTCGAAGCTGAACTGGAGTCGCGCTGGGCCAGCGAGCGTGGCCGCAGCCGGCTGGAATGGGCGCAGGCACGCAATGCCGTGCGCCGTGGCTGGGAGGACGCGCAGCAGGCGGATCCGCTGTTGGAGCGATAGCGCCACGCTTTTGTCGGGCCGAGCCTACGCTCGGCTCGACTCCACAAACGCCGCAGGACAGCCGAGCATGGGCCCGGCTCTACACATTCACTCCTGTTCCGGCAGCGGCGGCACGACCGCGCTACGCTTGCTCTCACCGCCACCGGCGGCGATCAGGTCGCGGGTGTTCTTCTGCACCGCCACCGCGCCGAACAGCGACAGTGCATACGCCATGCCGTAGAAGCCCTTCTCGCTCGGTGCCAGCGTGGCATTCCACAGGCCAACCAGCAGCAGCATCAACGCCGACAGCAGTGCGAACCAGCACAGCGCGTAGTACAGACCACTCACCGGAATGCCCTCGACGCGGTCACGCACGCTCTTCTGCAGCGACACCGCCGCGAACAGGCCGAACAGCAGCAGGGTGAGGTAGTAGCCCTTTTCGTTGAGCGCCATCGTGGCGTTGAACAGACCGATCAGGTAGGCCGCCGCACCCAGCAGCAGGGCCACCCATGAGGCGGCGATGAAGGCGGTGGAGGGCTTGTGGGGCATGGCAGTGTTCATTGCAGATCCTTGGCAGGCAGACGGGCACGCTTTGCCCGGGCGTGCCCACCCTAGACGATCCCGCCGCGCTCGCACAGGGGTCGCAGGACCTTCAGGCCACGACGCTCACGGCGCCAGTGGTATACAAGGGACAGCCCGGCCATCCGCATCCCCGCCCTGGAGATACCCATGACCCGCACGCCCCTGCTGCTCGCCCTCGGCCTTGTGCCGATCCTTGCCACCTCCGCCTGCAATGCCGCCGACCCGGCCGCCAACGGCGCCCAGACCGCAGCGCCCGCAGCCTCCACCACTGCCGACCAGCGCCCGTTCACCGCCACCGAAATCAGCCGCTTCGACCAGCCGTGGGCGATGACCTTCCTGCCGGACGGCAGCCTGCTGGTCACCGAAAAGCGCGGCAAGCTGCAGCACCTGGACCTGGCCAGCGGCCAGAAGCACGAGATTGCCGGCGTTCCGAAGGTCGCTTACGGCGGCCAGGGCGGCTTCGGTGACGTGATCCTGCACCCGCAATTCGCGAGCAACCACGTGATCTACCTCAGCTATGCCGAGGAAGGCACGCTGGACACCCGCGGCGCCGCCGTGGCCCGTGCCACGCTGGCGCTGGACGCCAACGGTGCCGGTCAGCTGAAGGACCTGAAGGTGATCTGGCGACAGAGCCCGAAGGTGAGTGGTGAAGGCCACTACGGCCATCGCCTTGCTTTCGGCCCGGACGGCAAGCTGTGGATCAGCTCCAGCGAGCGCCAGAAGTTCGATCCGGCGCAGGACATGGGCGGCAACCTCGGCAAGATCATCCGCCTCAACGATGATGGCAGCCTGCCCGCCGACAACCCGTTCGCCTCGCAGGGCGGCGTGGCCGCGCAGGTGTGGTCACTGGGCCACCGCAACATCCTCGGCATGGCCTTCGATGCCAACGGCAAGCTGTGGGCACACGAGATGGGCCCGGCCGGCGGTGACGAACTGAACTTGATCGTGCGCGGCGCCAACTACGGCTACCCGATCGTTTCCAATGGTGACCATTACGACGGCCGGCCGATTCCCGACCACGACACGCGCCCGGAATTCGCCGCGCCGAAGGTGACCTGGACGCCAGTGATCTCGCCGGCCGGCTTCGTGATCTACAGCGGCAACCTGTTCCCGCAGTGGAAGGGCAGCGGCTTCATCGGCGGCCTGTCCTCCACCTCGCTGGTGCGCGTGGCCTTCGACGGCGACAGCGCGCGCGAAGCCGAACGCTTCAACATGGGCGAGCGCATCCGCGAAGTGGAACAGGGCCCGGATGGCGCCCTGTGGCTGCTGGAAGACGGCAGCAAGGCGCGCCTGCTGAAGCTCACCCCGAGCACCTGAGGTAGTGCCGGCCGCTGGCCGGCACGTTTGTCCGCAACGGCCCCGCACGCGGGGCCGTCTGCGTTCATTGGATGGTGATGACCTTCACCTCGGTCTTCGTGCAGGCCTGGTCCAGGCACTGCCCGTTCAACCACACCTGGCCGCTGCCGATCATCACGCCCTGCTGGTTGACGAACACCTTGCCGAAATCCTGCTCGGACACCGCCTTGACCACCGCCGGGGTGATGATCTTCTCGTAGTTGCGCTGGAACTCACCGGGGCCGGTGATCTTCTTTCCGCCACCGACGTTCAATGGAAAGCGCACTTCCTCGACCACCGCAGCGCGATCGCCGCCAACCACGGCGGCCTTGAACGCATTGAAGACCTTCTCGAACTGCGCCGCATCGCCAAGCAGCGTTTCGATGCGCGCGCGTGCGTCTTCGGCGGGCGCTTCCGCTGCGGGCGCGGCCGGTGCCGAAGCAGCGGGTTCAGTGGCAGATGCCGCAGGCGTTGCCGGGGCGCTGGCCTCCATCGGCGGCGGTGCATCCGCCGCAGGCTCGGCCGGCGGTGCCGCCGGCTGCGAGCAGGCGGCCAGCACCAGGGCGGGAATCAGACAAGCCATCCGGCGCATGCGCGCACTCCATCGAAACAGGGAGCCCGATGGTAGCGCCGCCGCGGTGAGGACAACAAAAAGGGGACGGAGGGGATTAAGTCGTCAGTGGCACAAACGACTTAATCCCCTCCGTCCCCTTTTTCTTCGATCAGGCCTTCAGCAGCTCGAACTGCACGGCTTCGCCGGCCGCCGAGGACGCGCAGACCCACAGGTCGAAGTGGCCCGGCTCGGCACGCAGCACGCCGTCGCGGCCGGTGAAGGCCAGCTGCTCGCGGGTGAGGGTGAACACCACGTCGGTCGACTCGCCTGGCTGCAGTGCCACCTTGCGGAAGTCCTTCAGTTCACGCACCGGACGCACGCGGCTGGCCACGCGGTCGTGGATGTACAGCTGCACCACTTCCTCGCCGGCCACGTCGCCGCTGTTGGTCAGGGTGGTGGTGATGGTGAGGGTGTCGTCCCAGCCGA
Source organism: Stenotrophomonas sp. YJH_SMC_120 (assembly GCF_059368675.1). Taxonomy (NCBI): domain Bacteria; kingdom Pseudomonadati; phylum Pseudomonadota; class Gammaproteobacteria; order Lysobacterales; family Lysobacteraceae; genus Stenotrophomonas; species Stenotrophomonas sp. YJH_SMC_120. The sequence goes on along the minus strand of NZ_JCAFRY010000021.1, from coordinate 34,331 downwards.
GCTGCGCCGCACTCAGCCGCGGCACGCCGTAGGCGAAGGTGGTGTAACCGATGCCGTGGCCGAACGGGTACAGCGGCTCGTTCGGAATCTCGCGCCAGCGAGCCTTGAACTCCGACATGGTCGGCAGTTCCGGGCGGCCGGTGCGCGGGTGGTTGTAGAAGTACGGCTGCTGGCCGGACACCTGCGGGAAGCTGACCGGCAGGCGGCCGGACGGGCTGTAGTCGCCGAACAGCACATCAGCCACGGCATGGCCGGTCTGCGTGCCCAGGTACCAGGTCACCGCCACGGCCTGCGCATTGCGCACCGCGCCCTGCAGTGCCAGCGCGCGGCCGTTGCGCAGCAGCACCACCAGCGGCTTGCCGGTCATCGCCACCGCCTCGGCCAGTGCCTGCTGTGCCGGCGGCAGGGTGATCTCCACGCGCGACTGCGCTTCACCGCTGTAGCGCTGCGGTTCGCCCAGCGCCAGCACCACCACGTCGGCGCGCAGCGCGGCAGCCACCGCTGCTTCGGTGCCGCCCGGAATGGCAGTTTCCAGTTCGCAGCCCGGCACGATCTCCAGCAGCGCTTCATCGCCGATGGCGGCGCGCACGCCGGTTTCCAGGTCCACGTAACGCTGCTTGTCGCCGAACAGGGTCCAGCAGCCTTCAATGTTCTCGCGGTCCTGCACGAACGGACCGATCAGCGCGATCTTCTGCCCGGTCTTCTGCAACGGCAGCACGTTGTCGCGGTTGTTCAGCAGCACGATCGAACGGCGCGCGGCATCGCGCGACAGTTCGTCATGCGCGGCGAGGTACGAGGTATCGGCTTCGCGCGCCGGATCCAGCGAACGGTACGGGTCGTCGAACAGGCCGATGGTTTCCTTCAGCCACAGGATGCGGCGCACGCCCTCATCCAGTACCGCCATCGGCACCTCGCCGCTCTCGACCAGGCCCGGCAGGTGCTCGGCGTAGAAGCCGCTCTGCATGCTCAGGTCCAGGCCGGCGGTGAACGCCTTGGCGGTGGCATCGCGGTCGTCGGCGGCATAGCCGTGCGCGACCAGTTCCATATCGGCGGTGTAGTCGGAGATCACCACGCCCGGGAACTTCCATTCACCGCGCAGGATGTCGGTCAGCAGTTCGGCGTTGGCACTGGCCGGCACGCCGTTGATGTCGTTGAACGAGGACATCACGGTGATCGCGCCGGCGTCGAAGGCGGCCTTGAACGGCGGCAGGTGCACGTCGCGCAGGGTCTGCGGCGAGATGTCCACCATGTTGTATTCCATGCCGGCCATCACCGCGCCATAGGCGGCGAAGTGCTTCGGCGTGGCCAGCAGCGAATCGGCGGCGCGCAGGTCGCTGCCCTGGAAGCCGCGCACGCGGGCGGCGGCAAAGGCACAGCCCAGCACCACGTCCTCACCGGCACCTTCGGCGCCACGGCCCCAGCGCTGGTCGCGGGCGATGTCCACGGCCGGGGCATAGGTCCAGTGCAGGCCGGCAGCGGTGGCCTCGATGGCGGTGGCGCGCGCGGTGCGCTCGGCCAGCGCCGGCTCGAAGCTGGCGGCCTCGCCCAGCGGAATCGGGAACACGGTGCGCATGCCGTGGATGACGTCGGCCGCCAGGATCACCGGGATGCCCAGGCGGCTCTCTTCGGTGGCGACCTGCTGGATCCGGCGGCCCAGTTCGGCGCCCACACCATTGAACAGCGAGCCGACCTTGCCCTCGCGCACCTGCTGCAGCACCTGGTCGGCATTGCGCACGTTGGTTTCCGGGTTCACGTCCGGGGCGAACGGGCGGACCATGTCCGCGAAGACACCCAGCTGGCCGACCTTTTCCTCGACGGTCATCTGGGCAATGAGGGATTCGATGCGATCGGAGGCCACCGGCAGTCCTTGATGAAAACGTTTACAAGCCCGGCATTCTAGCGATCCCGGGCGATTTGGCGAGGGGTTTGTTCATTCAGTTTCAGCCACCAGCGGGGTCCGTATGGCCCCGCCGGGGGCACCGCAGCTTACTCCGAGCCGGCCAGCTGGCGCTGCCCGGCCATCAACATGGCGTCGCTGGAGGCCTGGAATACCCGCAGGCCGAAGGCCGGCAGGATCGCCAGCAGGTGGTCGAAGATGTCCGACTGCACCGCCTCGTACTCGCCCCAGGCGGTGCTGCGGGTGAAGCAGTACAGCTCCAGCGGCAGGCCTTCGGTGGTTGGCTGCAGCTGGCGTACCAGCAGGGTCATGTCGGTATGGATGCCCGGGTGGCTGCGCAGGTAGCGCTCCACATAGGCCCGGAAGGTACCCAGGTTGGTCACCCGGCGGCTGTTGACCTCGGCCACGCCCTGCTCGCGCAGGCGCCCGTTCCACTGCCCCAGCTCCTGCTCCTTGGCCTGCAGGTAGTCGCGCAGCAGCGCGAATTCACCGAGGAAGGCCAGGTCGCCCTCGTCCAGGAAACCGACGCTGTGCTGGTCCAGGTACAGCGCGCGCTTGATCCGGCGCCCACCCGCCTCCTGCATGCCGCGCCAGTTCTTGAACGACTCGGTCACCAGCTTCTTGGTCGGGATGGTGGTGATGGTCTTGTCGAAGTTCTGCACGGTGATGGTGTGCAGGGCGATGTCGATCACATCACCGTCAGCGTTCTGGCTGGGCATCTCGATCCAGTCACCGATGCGCACGCGACCATCGCCACTGATCTGTACGCTGGCCACCAGCGACAGGATGGTGTCCTGGAAGATCAGCATCAGCACTGCGGTGGCGGCGCCGAGACCGGTGACCAGATAGCGGAGGTCGACGCCGGCCAGGGTGGCAACGATCGACAGGCCGGCGATCACGAAGATGACGATCTTGGCGACCTGCAGGTACCCCTTGATCGGCTTGTTGCGTGCCTCGGGGCGGCGCTCGTAGAGATCATTGGCCGCATCCAGCGCATGCGAGATGGCCAGCACCACGGTCAGGATCGCCCACGCCTGGCAGGCGCCGATGATGAAGCTCACCAGCCCCGGCGGCAGGTCCGGCACGATGCGGATGCCCGAGGCGATCACCTGGCTGGGCACCACATTGGACAGACGCGAGATCACCCGCATCAGGTGGCTGCCGCGGCCGGTATCAGCGCCCGGCAGGCGGCTGAGCAGGCGTCGCAGCCCGCGCAGCAGGATGCGCTTGGTCACCCAGTTGGCCAGGCCAGCGGCGATCAGCAGCGCCGAGATCATCAACGCCAGGTAGGCGCCAGGATAGGGTTCCAGTGTGTTCCGCAGCCGTTCCAGCCACTGTACCGCCACCACCGCGTCCACCATCGGTTGTCTCCTGTCTGTTTCGTTGTTGCCAAGGTTGCCGGCCAGCGGCCGGCACTACCGGGGTTGCTGGCCAATGGCCGGCACGACCGGGTCAGTCCCGCGTGCGTTCGATGATCACGCCCACCGCGCGCGCGCCGCGCACCGCGCCCGGCTTGCTCAGCTTCAGGCGCAGCCACTTCACGTCGAATTCGTCCAGCACGATCTGCGCGCAACGTTCGGCCAGGGTCTCGACCAGGCCGAACTCCGACTCGCGCACGAACTGTTCCAGGCGCTTGCTCACCGCCTTGTAGTTCAGGGTGTGGGCGATGTCATCGGTGGCTGCGGGGCGACGGTTGTCGAAGCCCATTTCCAGGTCGAACACCAGGTCCTGGCGGATCCGCCGCTCCCAATCGTAGATGCCGATCAGGGCGTCGATCGTCAGCCCCTCGATGAAAACCTTGTCCATTGCGGTTACCAGCCGAATACAGACGGCCATGGTACCGGCACGGCGGTGAGCCTGCCCGGAACGGGCGGCGGGCCACCGGCGTGGGGCGGCCCGGAAAAAACAAAGGGCCCTGCTAGCGGGGCCCTTTGGTACCTCTCAACGTCCCCGGGGGGAGCTGGAATCCAGCCGCGAGTCCCGGAGCACACGATGCAGATCGTGACGTTCATTTCCTCTACGGTCCAGAGTCAATCACGACATACTGGAGGAAGCCCAAGGCGATACAGGAATTTTGCTGCCTGACACGGCGGCATTGCCCGATATCACGCCTGCGGCAACCAGCGCAGGCTAGTGATCCGCCATGTGGTCCCGTATTTGATGAGAGAGCAACGAATCCTGCAGGCAGCGCTGTCACGCCCACGGTGGGCGACGTACAAACGCATTGCATACCGGCACTGTTTGGACGCCGCCTCACTTTACGTATGGAACATGCAGATGTGCGGCGCGCTGCTATCTCCCCTGCACGTCTGTGAAATCGTAATCCGCAATGCGGTGGCCGCGGCGCTGGCGCATACCTTCGGGCCGCGCTGGCCCTGGCATCCTGCACTGCTGCAGCGGATGCCAGCAGATGGCGCGTTGTCGGCCTTGCAGGATATCCATAGACAGGCAGATCCTCGGATGGACACTCCGGAGATCATCGCCAGTCTTCGTTTCGCTTTCTGGCAGCAGCTTTTCACGCGGCGCTTCGAGGGAGCCATCTGGGCGCGGGGCTTGAAGATTGCGTTGCCGAACGCGCCACAGGATGCTCTCAGCGTGGTCCGCACGAACATCCACGCTGACCTCGACCGCATCCGCCACCTGCGCAACCGCATCGCCCATCACGAGCCCATCCTCGAGCGCGACATCGGCGCCGACCTGGCCGCGATCGGGCGGCTGATCCATGCCCGCTGCCCACACACGCTGGGCTGGCTGCAGCGCCATGAGCGGGCGACAACCGTGCTGGCGGCGTCGCCGTTGGCAGTGCATCGGTAATGCGTCCGCCGGCCGTGGCCCGACGCTACCGGTTCACACCGCCGGCAGGGTCGCCATGTCCCAGCGCGGGGTCACATCCACCTTCGGCGGGCTGTGCTGGCCAGCTTGCAGGCGCAGCGCGCCGGCGAAGGCGATCATCGCGCCGTTGTCGGTGCACAGTGCCGGCCGCGGGAAGCAGGCGCGGCCGCCCAGGCGCTCGGCCATCTGCTGCAGGCGGGCGCGCAGGCGCTTGTTGGCGCCGACGCCGCCGGCCACCACGATCACGTTGGTGCCCGCCGCTTCCAGCGCGCGCTCGCACTTGATCGACAGGGTCTCGACCACCGCATCTTCAAAGCCCCGGGCGATGTCGGCACGGGTCTGCTCGCTCTGGTCGCTGTCGCGCCAGGCCATCAGGACCTGGGTCTTCAGGCCGGAGAAGCTGAAATCCAGCCCCGGGCGGTCGGTCATCGGCCGCGCGAAGCGATACGCGCCCGGCGTGCCCTGCTCGGCCAGCCTGGCCAGCTGCGGGCCACCAGGGTACGGCAGCCCCATCAGCTTGGCGGTCTTGTCGAAGGCCTCGCCGGCCGCATCATCCAGGGTTTCGCCCAGCAGGCGGTACTGGCCGATCGCATCCACCGCCACCAGCTGGGTATGGCCACCGGACACCAGCAGTGCCACGAACGGCGCTTCCGGCGGGTCGTCTTCCATCAGCGGGGCCAGCAGGTGGCCTTCCATATGGTGTACGCCCACGGCCGGTACCTCCAGCGCCCAGGCCAGCGAACGCGCCACGCCCGCGCCCACCAGCAGCGCGCCGACCAGGCCGGGACCGGCCGTATAGGCCACGCCATCGATATCACCTACCCCCAGACCGGCTTCGGCCAGGGTCTGGCGCACCAGCGGCAGCAGCTTGCGGACGTGGTCGCGGCTGGCCAGCTCTGGCACCACACCCCCGTATTCGGCGTGCAGGGCGATCTGGCTGTAGACCGCATGGGCGCGCAGGGCCGCGCTGCCGGACAGGCCGGTGTCATACACCGCCACGCCGGTCTCATCACAGGAAGATTCGATGCCAAGGACTCGCATGCCTGCTATTATGACGCCCCTGCCGCCCCCTCGGGGGATGTGCAGATCTCACTGCTTTCGAACTTCCGGCCCGTATTCAGGGTTGGCCGCTTGCAGTTTGTCTATTCGCCGCTATAATGTGCGGCTCGCCGGGCGTGACCCGGTTCTACTGTGTCCCGGAGATTCCATGCCCAGCGTCAAAGTCCGCGAGAACGAGCCCTTCGAGTTTGCTCTTCGCCGCTTCAAGCGCACTTGCGAAAAGGCCGGTGTGCTGGCCGAAACCCGCAAGCGCGAGTTCTACGAAAAGCCGACCCAGGAGCGCAAGCGCAAGGCCGCCGCTGCTGTGAAGCGTCAGCTGCGCCGCTCGTCGCGCGACGTCACCAAGCGTCAGCGCCTGTACTGATCGGACGCATCTTCATTGCGGCGGGCCTGCCTGTCGCGATGGAGCCGAAGCCGGCACGCGCGAGCGTCGCCGGCTTTTTGCGTTTCCGGGTTCGGGCATCCGCCCCCGCCCCACCTACCACCACGAGGTTCCTCATGAGCATGAAGCAGCAGCTCACCGAAGACATGAAGGCCGCCATGAAGGCGGGCGAGAAGCACAAGCTGGGCGTGATCCGCCTGATCAATGCCGCCATCAAGCAGCGCGAAGTGGACGAGCGCATCGAACTGGATGACACCGCCGTGATCGCCGTGCTCGACAAGATGGTCAAGCAGCGCAAGGACTCGGTCAGCCAGTACGAAGCCGCCAACCGCGAAGACCTGGCCGAGATCGAGCGCGCCGAGATCGTGGTCATCGAAGCCTACCTGCCGGCCAAGATGGGCGAAGCCGAGATCGTGGCCGCCATCCAGGCCGCCATCGCCGAAACCGGCGCCTCCGGCCCGGCCGACATGGGCAAGCTGATGGGCGCACTGAAGCCCAAGCTCGCCGGCCAGGCCGACATGGGCCTGGTTTCCAAGCTGGTCAAGCAGCTGCTGGCGTAATCCAGCACTTGCGGTCGGATCCCTTCCGCGACACGGAAGGGCTCTGACCCCATTGATGCACCCGCTTCACCGCACCTTCGTCGGTCGCCTGCTACAACCGCACACATGGTTGAACCCGAGCCCAACGTTCCCGTGTCACTGCGCAAGTACATCAAGCGCCTGCAGGACAGCTTCCCGATGGCGGTGGCCAAGCGCTTCATCGACGTCGACGTGCTGACCCAGGCAGCTTCCGTCTCCTTCTACGCCCTGCTGTCGATGGCACCGTTGCTGGTGCTGCTGCTGTGGCTGACCGCCTCGCTGTACCCGCCGGCCCAGCAGGCACTGATCGACCAGATCAGCTCGGTGGCCGGCAGCAGCGCGGCCACCGTGGCCGAAACCGTTCTGAAGAACGCCGACAACCAGCCGGATGTCGGCTCGCTGGCGGGTGTGTGGAGCACGCTGCTGCTGTTCGTCGGCGCCACCGCCGTGTTCGCCCAGCTGCAGAACGCACTGAACCTGATCTTCCGCACCAGCGGCGAGCGCCTGGAAGGCCTCAAGGCCTGGCTGCGCAAGCGCGTGTTCTCGTTCGGCGTGGTGCTGGCGCTGGGCTTCCTGCTGATCCTGTCGATGACCGCCACCACGGTGCTGCAGGTGGCCTTCGCGCAACTGCCCTCGATCCTGCCCGCGCTGGGGTACGTCACGAGCCTGCTGCTGTACGCAGTCGGCTTCGCCTTCATGTACCACTACCTGCCCGACCGTCGCGTGGCGTGGCGCCAGGCCTTCATCGGCGGCGTCATCACCTCGGCACTGTTCGCACTGGGCCGGTACGGCATCGGCGTCTACATCGCCACCGTGGCCCCCGGCAGTGCCTACGGCTCGATGGGCGCGCTGGTGATCTCGCTGGTCTGGATCTACTACGCCACCGTCGTGTTCTTCGTTGGTGCCCTGATGACGGCGGTGATCGATGAGCGCCTGCGCGCGCGTCATCACCTGGCCGCAGCCGGCATTGATCCGGCAACCGCCAGCCAGGTGCCCGACAGGGGGTAAACTAGGCCGACCGCCCCCGGTTCCGTCGCGTGGTCCTGCACCGCGCCCTGCCCTGTTGCCCATGGCCCGTATCCCCGACGCTTTCATCGACGACCTGCTCGCCCGCACCGACATCGTCGAGGTGGTGGGCAGCCGCGTGCCGTTGAAGCGCCAGGGCAAGGAGTACGCCGCGCGCTGCCCGTTCCATGACGAGCGCTCCGCGTCGTTCACGGTCTCGCCCACCAAGCAGTTCTATCACTGCTTCGGCTGCGGCGCGCACGGCACCGCGATCAGCTTCCTGATGAACTACGACCGCCTCGAGTTCCTCGACGCGGTGGATGAGCTGGCCAAGCGCGCGGGCATGGAAGTACCGCGCAACGAGAACCCGCGCAGCCCCCAGCAGCAGGACGACAGTCGCGAGCTGTATTCGGCACTGGATGCCGCTGCCCGGTTCTTTCAGAAGAACCTGGAAGGCAGCGACAAGGCACGCAGTTACCTTGATGGGCGTGGCGTGGACGAAGAGAACCGCGCGCGCTTCCAGATCGGCTACGCCCCGGATGGGTACAGCGGCCTGCGCGATGCACTGGGCAAGGACGAGCGGCGCATGAAACTGCTCGACCGCGCCGGCCTGTTCTCGAAGAACGACCGCGGCCACGTCTACGACAAGTTCCGCGACCGGGTGATGTTCCCGATCTTCGACCGCCGTGGCCGGGTGATCGCCTTCGGTGGCCGCGTGTTCGAGAAGGACGACGGCCCCAAGTACCTCAACTCGCCCGAAACCGCGCTGTTCCACAAGGGCCGCGAACTGTACGGCCTGTGGCAGGTGCGCCAGGCCAACCAGAAGATCGAGCGGCTGATCGTGGTCGAGGGCTACATGGACGTGGTCTCGCTGTTCCAGTTCGGTGTCACCCAGGCGGTGGCAACACTGGGTACCGCAACCACGCCGGACCATGCCGAGCTGCTGTTCCGCAACGCGCCGGACGTGTTCTTCTGCTTCGACGGCGACGCCGCCGGCCGACGCGCCGGCTGGAAGGCGCTGGAGTCGGTGCTGCCGCGCATGAAGGACGGCCGCCAGGCCTTCTTCCTGTTCCTGCCCGATGGCGAGGACCCCGACACCATCGTGCGCAAGGAAGGCGCCGAGGCCTTCAACGAGCGCCTGAAGCAGGCCACGCCGCTGTCGCAGTTCTTCTTCGATGAACTGACCCGCGAGATCAACCTGGGCACGCTGGACGGCAAGGCGCGCCTGGCCGAACGCGCAAAGCCGATGCTGGCGCAGATTCCCGACGGTGCCTTCGGCGACCTGATGAAGCAGCAGCTGGCGCAGCTGACCGGGCTCGGCGGCAACGCCCAGGCTGCACGCACGCCGATGCCGCAACGCCAGCCTTCGCGCACGATCCAGCCAGTGGCCAGGCGCAGCCTGGTGCGCGGCGCGATCGCCGTGCTGCTGCAGCAGCCGTCGCTGGCGCTGACCCTGGGCGGCAAGCATCACTTCCAGGGCCTTCGCCTGCCGGGTGTGGAACTGCTGCTGGAGCTGCTGGGGCTGGTCGAACAGCGCCCGGACATCAGCACCGGCGCCCTGCTGGAACACTTCGACGGCCGCGAGGAACAGGCCTCGCTGCATACATTGGCCGCACAGACGCTGCCCGGCACCGAAGCCAGCTGGACCCAGGAACTGCACGACGCAGTGGCCCAGCTGGAGAAACAGCTGCTGGTGCAACGTCTGGAGGAGTTGTTGGCAAAGCAGCGCCAGCAGGGCCTCGACGATACTGACAAATACGAACTGCGCGAGCTGTTGAAGGCCCGCGCCGGACTGCGCTTGTAGCGGCAGGACGTTTTCACGGAGAGGACCATGCTGCTGCGCCTGACCTGCCTGCTGTTGTTGTCGCTCTGCCTGCCACTGGCGGCCCTGGCCGAAGACGTGCCTCTCAACGAAGTCCGTCCCGGCCTGTATGCCGGTGGCCAGCCCAGTGCCGCACAGCTGCAGGCCTTGGCCGCACGGGGCGTACGCACGGTGATCGACCTGCGCCAGCCCGACGAGGACCGGGGCTTCGATGAAACCCGCGCGGCCGAATCGCTGGGCCTGCGCTATGTGCGCATTCCGGTGGCCGGCGCCGAGGGCCTGGATACGGCCAATGTGCGCGCGGTGCACCAGGCCCTGCAGCAGAGCCAGGGGCCGGTGCTGCTGCACTGCGCCTCCGGCAACCGCGCCGGTGCCGTGCTCGGCCTGGTCAATGCCCACTACGAACATGCCAGCCCGGAGCAGGCGCTTCAGCTCGGCCAGCGCGCCGGCCTGAAGTCGCTGGAAGCCGCCACCCGCCAGCGCCTGGCCACACCGGTCACTTCGCCCTGAACAACCCTCCGCACCAAGGACTCTGCCCACCATGACCCGCTGGTGGTCGCGCCTGCGACCGGACAACTTCACCCTCGCCCTGCTGTGCACCGTCGGCCTGGCCTCGCTGCTGCCGATGAAGGGCGCCGCCGCCATCGTGCTCGACGATGTCACCACCGTCGCCATCGCCGCGCTGTTCTTCCTGCATGGCGCGCGCCTGCCGCGCGAGTCGATCATCGGCGGCATGCTGCACTGGCGGCTGCACCTGACCATCCTGGCCTGCACCTTCCTCCTGTTCCCGCTGCTGGGGCTGATGTTCAAGCCACTGTCGGGCTGGCTGCTGACTCCGGAGCTGTACCTGGGCGTGCTGTTCCTGTGCACCCTGCCGTCCACCGTGCAGTCGTCCATCGCGTTCACTTCGATGGCCCGCGGCAACGTGCCGGCAGCGGTGTGCAGCGCCTCGCTGTCGAGCATCCTCGGCGTGTTCCTGACCCCACTGCTGCTGACCGCGCTGGCCGGCACCTCCGGCGGCGTGCATGACCCACTGCACGCGATCGGCGGCATCATGCTGCAGCTGCTGGTGCCGTTCGTGGCCGGCCACCTGCTGCGGCCGTGGATTGCCGGCTGGGTGGAGAAGCAGCGCGCGCTGCTGCGCTACACCGACCAGGGCACGATCCTGCTGGTGGTGTATTCGGCGTTCGGCGAAGCGGTGACCGAAGGGTTGTGGAGCAAGACGCCGCTGCTCTCGTTGCTGGCCGTGGCCGTGGTGGCTGCCGTGCTGCTCGGCATCGCCATGCCGCTGATTACCTTCATCGCCCGCCGGCTGCGCTTCAACCGCGAGGACGAGATCGCCATCGTGTTCTGCGGCTCGAAGAAGAGCCTGGCCACCGGCGTGCCAATCGCCAAGGTGCTGTTCGCCGGCGGCAGCCTCGGCGCGATCGTGCTGCCGGTGATGATCTACCACCAGATCCAGCTGATCGTCTGCGGCGTGATCGCGCAGCGGTATGCGCGGCGCAAGCCCTGACAGGGCACGCGGGTTGTTCCGGGTAGACCATCCACGCATGGCGTGGATCTACTCCAAACCACGGATGGCGTGAACCACCAGTAGATCCACGCCATGCGTGGATGGGTTGCCTGACACTACGGATCCACGAGCGTGCCGACGCTCAGCTCCGGCATCCACACCCACAGGTCGTACGCCCGTTCCGCATGGGTATCGCCCCGCAGCCGCGGGGCCACCTGCTCTGGAAGTGGCCGCGCCATGCAACGGTCCGCGCACGCCCACGCCTGGCCACGCAGCGCACCCAACCGCACGCTGTAGATATCCAGGTCCCGCAGCTGGGAGGCCATCGGCCGCCTCTGCATTTCCGGCGGCATACCTTCCGGCCGCCGCAGCATGGCGTGGACATTGCCAGTCAGCACCAGCATGCGTGCATTGTCTGGCAACCCTCGATAGAGCCGTCGCAATTCGGCTGCCATGAAGTCATCGCGCGTCTGGTTGCCGCCACTGCTGGCATTGACGTCATAGCCAACCACTTCGATCACGCGCCCCTGCGCCTTCAGCACACGGAGGCCTTCGATCATCGCCAGCATGTCGCGGCTACGGCGACCATCATGCTGGTCATCGCGCACGGTCCAGAACGCGCGGCCGTGCAGGTGCCGGCGCGCCCTGGCCCCGCCATCGGATTCCAGATAGTCGCGCAGCACAGGGTTCTCGGCGCGTGGCAGTTCCAGCGCCAGCAGGACCGGGCCGTTGCGGCTGTAGTCGTCCACCAGCTGGCGTACCAGCAACGGGGTCTCGCGGGTGCCGTGGAATTCGCCCAGTACCAGCAGGCGGTGCTCACCGGCATGCTGGCGGATCTGCGCGGCGGTGTCATCGGCATGCGCGGTGAGGGCCACACCCAGCGCCAGCAGCAGCGCGGTGGTCCAACGGAAGATCGAATGCATCCCTACGCCTTCCTTTCCTTTGCGGTCAGGAACAGCAATGGCGACGCAGCAACCGCGGTTCAAGTAGATCCACGCCGTGCGTGGATGCTCCCGCCATCAGACCGGGCCTGAGTCGAGCGTGGCTCGACTCTACAAAGGGCAGCCCCTCACAACCAGGGCAGGATCCAGTGGTCCACCAGCAGGAAGGCGAACAGCGCCATCAGGTACACGATGGAGTAATAGAACATCTTCATCGAGAACAATTCGTCCGGCGGGTTGAGCATGCGCCAGGCATACCAGAGGAACACCGCGTTGAGCACGATCGCGCCGCCCAGGTAGAACGCACCGCTCATGCCCACCAGGTACGGCAGCAGGCAGACCAGCGCCAGCACCACCGAATACGCCATGATCTGCTTGCGGGTATGCACCACGCCATGGGTCACCGGCAGCATCGGGATCTCCGCCTTGGCGTAGTCCTCGCGGCGGAAGATCGCCAGCGCCCAGAAGTGCGGCGGGGTCCAGATGAAGATGATCAGCACCAGCAGCGACGAGTACGCCCAGTCCGACGAACCCTGCATGCCGGTCACCGCCGCCCAGCCCAGCATCGGCGGCATCGCGCCGGCCAGGCCACCGATGACGATGTTCTGCGAGGTCGCACGCTTGAGGTACACGGTGTAGATCACCGCGTAGCCGATCAGCGAGGCGAAGGTCAGCACGGCGGTGATCAGGTTCACCCACAGCACCAGGATGGTCATCGACAGCACGATCAGCACGCCGGCGAACACCAGCACCTGCCACGGCTTGACCTTGCCCACCACCAGCGGACGCCACGAGGTGCGCGCCATCTGCGCATCGATGTGCGCGTCCAGCAGCTGGTTGATGGCGGCTGCGGCCGAGGCCGCCAGCCAGATGCCGAGGAAACCGAGCACGCCGGCGCGCACCTGCTCCCAGCTCGGCACGCCCGGAATGGCCAGGACCATGCCGACCAGGGCGGTGAAGACGATCAGGGCGACGACCTTGGGCTTGGTCAGGTCCCAGTACTGGCGGTAATTGGAAAGCATGGAATCAGTCCGGGGCGCGCAGGCGGGCCAGCAGGCTGACCAGCACGAACAACAGGGCAACGGCCACGCCGTTGTGGGCCACCGCCACTTCCAGCGGCAGCGCCAGCTTCACGTTGAGGATGCCGAGGGTGACCTGCAGCACCAGCAGCGCGATCAGCGCGCTGGCCCAGCCACGCATGCTCGGCAAGCGGAACAGGCGCACGCCCAGCCACAGCAGGTAGACGGCCACCACCACCGCGAACAGCCGGTGCGCCATCTGGATGGCGATACGCGAGGCGCCATCCAGCACGCCCCCCTCGTAGTCCACGCCGATGCCACGCCACAGGGTGAAGCCTTCGACAAAGTTGTGCTGCGGCCACCACTGGTTGGCGCAGCGCGGGAAGTTGTCCAGCGAGGCGCTGCCGCCACCGCAGGCCAGCGCCGCGTAGTTGGCACTGACCCAGCCCCCCAGTGCGATCTGGGTGACCAGCACCGCCACACCGATGCGCAACAGCCACTTCAGCTTCGGCGCCTCGGCCAGGGTGATCGGCATGTGCGTTGCGCGCCAGGCCATCCACACCAGCAGGCCGAACATCAACATGCCGCCCAGCAGATGGCCCATCACCACGATGGGTTTGAGCAGCAGGGTCACCGTCCACATGCCCAGCAGGGCCTGGAAGATCACCACCGCCAGGGTCAGCAGTGCAGCGCGCGCCAGGTCGATATTGCTCCAGCGCAGCGCCGCGATCAGCAGGATCGCCTCGCCGATCAGCGCCAGCACGCTGGCCGTGCCATGCCAGCCCATCATGTACAGCGGTATGCCAGCGGCCACCAGCACACAGGCAGTCACTACCGCCGTGCTTCCGAATCGCCGCTTGCGCGTGGCCAGCAGCGCCAGAGTCAGGATCTCGATGCCCAGCGCGCCGGCCAGGAAGCGATGCACCTGCTCACGCCAGGCCTTATGGGTCTCCAGCGGGCGGATCTCCGCCGCCGGGTGGCCGATGGTCTCTTCCACGTGCTGCGGCCAGGTGGCCTGGCCATAGCAGGTCGGCCAGTCCGGGCAGCTCAGGCCGGCATCGGACAGGCGCACGAAGGCGCCGAACATGATCGTGCTCGCGGTCATGATCATGGCGAACCACGCCAGGCGGTGGAAATTGCGGTGCAGCGCCGGACGCGCGGAAAGGCTCATCAAACGGGACTCACTTCAGTTTCAGCAACGTGGCCATGTCCTTGCGCAGGCCACCCAGGTCGGTGCCCGGGGCATGACGCATGATCACGAAGCCGTTCGGATCGATCACGTAGACCGGCAATCCCGCCGGATCATCGACGCCAGGCAGCGCCGCGCGCAGGGCTGGCGACGGAGCCAGCGGCCGCAACGCGGGCAGCGAGGCGATCGACGCCGGTGGCGTTCCCAGCCACAGAATCTCGACATTATCGGCGTTATGGCCGAACAGCTGCCACACCTTGCCCAGTCCCTGCGACAAAGTGACGCACTGCGCGTCGCAGGCGCCGGATGGGGCCACCAGCAGGCGCCAGGTGCGGGCCTCGGGATTCCACGGATAAGGCTGGCCGCTGGCCAGGGTGGGCGCCTGCTGGCGCAGGTCCACCGGCGGCTTCAGCAGCTGGCCGGCATTGCGGTGCCCGGTCGGCTGCCAGCCGGTGAAGCGCAGCACGGCGGCCAGCGCCATCGCCCCGAAGAACACGGCAAACAGCAGTACCAGGGTCCGGCGGCCGGAGCCGCGCGCCTGCGGGGACGTAGCAGTGTTCATGCGGGGCATTTTCTCATGGTTGGGTAAGGGATGCCGGTAGTGCCGGCCGCTGGCCGGCAGCCAGGAAACCGAGGGATTGCCGGCCAGCGGCCGGCACTACCGGGTAATCACGCGCCTCCGGCGCCGTTCCAGCACCAGCGCGACCACCAGCACGGTCAGGGCCAACCCGAACCACTGCACGGCGTAACCCAGGTGACGCTGCGGCGGCAGTGTGTTCGGTAGCAGGTCCAGGTCGCGCTCATCGCCGAATGGCAGTGCCGGGTCCAGACGCAGGACGCGGTCGGGCAATGCCTGCAGCCCCAGCGCGCGTGCCAGCCCCTCGGCCGGCAACCGGCTTGCCAGCCAGCGCCCGGCCTCACCGGTGGTGGAGAACGCCGGGCCCAGTGCCAGCCCCGCTGACGGCGGCGGCGCCAGCAGCCCACGTACGGCCACCGGCGAAGGCGGCGACGGCACATCCGGCAGCGTGCGATCCGGCGGCAGCGCGCGCCACCCCAGATCGACCAGCAGCACGCTGCCTTCGTCACTGCGGAACGGGCGATAGATTTTCACCCCGGCGCGGCCATGCCGGGTCTGGTTGTCCAGCAGCACCACGCCGGGCAGGAAGCGGCCGTGGTCGGCCACGCCGTGCAACGCGCCGGTCGCCGCGAGTGCCTGCGACAGCGGCAATGCCTGTGCCACAGCTGGACCCTGCGCATCCAACATTGCCTGTTTGGCATGCATGCGCTGCAGCTGCCACAGCCCCAATGCGGTGAAACCGGCCATGGCCAGCACTGCCAGCAGCCATCCGATCACGCGCGTGTGCTGGCGCATCATGACAAGTCCGCGCAAACGCGGTCAGATAGGCCCATCCACCCTGCCCTCGAGCCGCGCATGAGTGATTCGTTGAAGACCCTGCTGGTAATCGCGTTTCTGATTGTCATCGTCTGGAATCTGGGCGCCGGCCTCTATTACCTGCTGGTCGACCGCGGCCAGACCAAGCGCACGGTCAACGCACTGACCCGCCGCATCGCGGTATCGGTGGCGTTGATCCTGCTGGTGATCGTGAGCATCTACATGGGCTGGATCAAACCGCACGGCATCGGCGGCTGAGGCCACCGATGCGTGCGTGATCAAAGCACGTAGACGAACATGAAGAGCATCAGCCACACCACGTCGACGAAGTGCCAGTACCACGCGGCAGCTTCGAAACCGAAATGGTTGTCGCGGGTGAAGTGCCCCTTGGCCGAACGCAGCCACATCACGATCAGCATGATAGTGCCCAGCAGCACGTGCGCGCCGTGGAAGCCGGTCAGCATGAAGAACGTCGACCCGTAGATACCCGAGCCGAGCGTCAGGTTCAGTTCCTTGTAGGCGTGGATGTACTCCTCCGCCTGCAGGGTCAGGAAGCCCAGGCCAAGTACCACGGTCAGGCCCAGCCAGATCAGCAGCTGGCGGCGGTTGCCGGCCTTCAGGGCATGGTGGGCGATGGTCAGGGTCACACCGGAGGTGAGCAGGATCAGCGTATTGATCAGCGGCAGGCCCCAGGCCGGAATGGTCTGGAATGCGCCACCGATCGCGGCCGGGCCGTTGGTCGGCCAACCTGCCGAATAGCCCTGCCAGAGCAGCTCGTTGGTCATCACCCCGCGGCCTTCGCCACTGAGCCACGACAGGCCCAGGTTGCGGGTGTAGAACAGTGCGCCGAAGAAGGCGCCGAAGAACATCACCTCGGAGAAGATGAACCAGATCATCCCCATCCGGAAGGAGCCATCGACCTGGTGGTTGTAGTTGCCGGCCTGCGATTCGCGCACCACGTCACTGAACCACCAGAACAGGGTCAGTACCAGCATCGCGATGCCGATGTAGAACGTCCAGCGCCCCCAGCTGGCATCGTTGAGCCAGCTGGCCACGCCCACCATGGTCACCATCATCGCGATGGAACCCACGAACGGCCATTTGCTCTGGGCCGGGACGAAGTACACGTTGGCGTCGGTCGGTGTCTGGGCCATGTCGGTATCCGGGTCAGGGTGCGGCGTGCGCGCCTTCCGAGGTAGCGGCCGGGGCCAGCCGATCGGACAGCGCGTCGTTGCGGTAGAAGGTGTAGGACAAGGTGATCGTCCTGATCTCCGGCGGCAGGTCCGGATCGACGATGAAACGCACCGGCATGTCGCGCTTTTCGCCAGCCTGCAGCGTCTGCGCGGTGAAACAGAAACATTCGGTCTTGCTGAAGAAGCCCGACGCACGCGCCGGCGCCACCGAAGGCACCGCACTGCCGACCACCGCCTGCTGGCTGTCGTTGCGGGCGAAGTACAGCGCTTCGTTGAGTTCGCCGGGCACCACGTCCATGGTCAGCTGCTCGGGGTGGAACGACCACGGCAGGCGCGAATTGACGCCGCCATCGAACTCCACGCGCACAGTGCGCTTGCCGGCCGCCGCACCCGCACTGGCTTCGCCACCGGGACCGCGCTCCAGGCGCACACCGAACACCTTCTCGCAGGCGATGCGGTATAGCGGCACCAGCGAGAACGTGAGCAGGAACACCGCCACCGCCACACCGATCAGGCGCGGCAGCCCCGCACTGCGTGACGGTGTGCTGGCCGGTACCTCGCTCATCGGCCGATCACCCCGCTGAGGATGAAGCCGACGTAGACCAGCACGGCGATGGCGCCGACCCACATCGCCGTGCGCCTGGCGCGCTGGCGTTGCTGTTCGATGCTTCCGCCCTGGTAGAGCCGACCGCTGGTCGGCTGCTTTTCGTCAGTCAAGCCTGGCTCGACTCTACCGATCGGCAGCGGGCTCTCGTTATGCATGCCCCACCTCAATGCGTGATGTCGTCATGCGCCAGATCTCCCGGGCGGATGGTCGGCGGCGTGGTGAAGGTGTGCGCCGGTGCCGGCGACGGCAGCGTCCACTCCAGGCCGCGTGCACCCTCCCAGGAGCGGGCCTCGGCCTTCTCGCCATTGCGCAGCGAGGACAGCAGGATCGCGGCCATCATGAACGGGGTGACGAACATGCCGAACGCACCGATCGAGCTGATCAGGTTCCAGTCGGCAAACGCTACGCTGTAGTCCGGAATGCGGCGCGGCATGCCGGCCAGGCCGAGGAAGTGCTGCGGGAAGAACAGCAGGTTGACGAACACGATCGACCACCAGAAGTGCACCTTGGCCCACTTCTCGCTGTACATCCGTCCCGTCCACTTCGGCCACCAGTAATACACCGCCGCGATCAGCGCGAACACCGCACCGGTCACCAGCACGTAGTGGAAGTGGGCGACCACGAAGTAGGTGTCGTGGTACTGGAAGTCGGCGGCGACGATCGCCAGCATCAGGCCGGAGAAGCCACCGATGGTGAACAGGATGACGAAGGCCACCGACCACAGCATCGGTGCCTCGAACGTCAGCGAGCCACGCCACATGGTGCTGACCCAGTTGAACACCTTCACGCCGGTCGGGATCGAGATCAGCATGGTGGCGAACATGAAGTAGATCTCGCCGCCCAGCGGCATGCCCACGGTGAACATGTGGTGGGCCCAGACGATGAACGACAGAAAGGCGATCGCGGCGGTCGCGTACACCATCGCCTGGTAGCCGAACAGCGGCTTGCGGCTGAAGGTCGGGATGATCTCGCTGACCACGCCGAAGGCAGGCAGGATCATGATGTAGACCTCGGGATGGCCGAAGAACCAGAAGATGTGCTGGTACATCACCGGGTCACCGCCACCGGCGGCATTGAAGAAGCTGGTGCCGAAGAACTTGTCGGTCAGCAGCATGGTCACCGCGCCGGCCAGCACCGGCATCACCGCGATCAGCAGGAAGGCGGTGATCAGCCAGGCCCAGCAGAAGATCGGCATTTTCAGCAGGTCGATGCCCGGCGCACGCATGTTGAGCACGGTGGCGATGATGTTGATCGCGCCCATGATCGAACTGATGCCGGCCACGTGGATGGCGAACACGCTGAAAGCGACGTTGTAGCCGCCCTGCAGCGACAGCGGCGGGTACAGCGTCCAGCCACCGGCCGGTGCACCGCCCGGCAGGAACAGGGTCAGCAGCAGCAGGCTGAATGCCACCGGCAGCAACCAGAACGACCAGTTGTTCATGCGTGGCAGCGCCATGTCCGGCGCGCCGATCTGCAGCGGGATCATCCAGTTGGCCAGTCCGACGAAGGCCGGCATCACCCCGCCGAAGATCATCACCAGCGCATGCACGGTGGTCATCTGGTTGAAGAACTCGGGCTTGACGAACTGCAGGCCCGGCTGCGCCAGCTCGGCGCGGATCACCACGCTCATCGCCGCGCCGATGATGAACATGATGAAGCTGAAACCGAGGTACAGCGTGCCGATGTCCTTGTGGTTGGTCGAGAAGAACCAACGTTCGAAGAAGCTCTGGTGGTGATGGTGATCGTCGTGCCCAACTGCCGAGTGCGCCATTGCAAAACACCTCTCAGAATCGGTTGTCACCGCGGCCGCGAACGGCTGCGGGCTTTACATCACGCTCCGCTGGCCGCGGTGGCAGGCGCGCTGCCCGCTTCTGCAGCAGCAGGCGCAGCCGGTGCCTCGCCCGTCGGTGCAGTCGGTTCGGCAGGTGCCGCAGGCGTGGCGGGCTCGGCGGGCGGCGCCGGCTTGCGCTGCGCCAGCCACTGCTTGAACTCTTCCTTGGACACCGCCTCGACCACGATCGGCATGAAGCCGTGGTCCTTGCCACACAGCTCGGCGCACTGGCCGCGGTAGACACCCGGCTGCTCGATGCGGGTCCAGGCTTCGTTGATGAAGCCGGGGATGGCGTCCTGCTTCCAGCCCAGCGCCGGTACCCACCAGGCGTGGATCACGTCGTCGGAGGTGATGACGAAACGCACCTTGGTATCGACCGGCAGCACCAGGCGGTTGTCGACATCCAGCAGGTAGTGCGGATGGCTTTCGCGGGTCGGCACGATGCCGCTCTGCCGCACCCGGTCGGACTCGCGGTCCAGGCGGCTGGTGAAGGTGACGTTCTCGCCGAGGTATTCGTACTTCCACATCCACTGGTAGCCGGTGACCTTCACCGTCATCTCGGCATCGCGGGTGTCGTACATCTTGATCAGGTTGGCCGTGGCCGGCCATGCCATCACGATCAGGATGATCACCGGGATCACTGTCCAGATGATCTCGGCCTTGGTGTTGTGGCTGAAGGTGGCCGCGACCGCGCCCTTGGATTTGCGGAACTTGAAGATGGCGTAGGCCATCGCCCCGAACACGATGACGCCGATCACCGTGCAGATGATCAACGACAGGTTGTTCGATTCCCAGGCCAGGCGCGAGGTCTGGGTCACCCCCTTGCCCATGTTCAGCTGCCACGGCTTCGGATCGGCCGCCTGGGCCCAGGCCAACGCCGGCATCAGTCCCCCGGTCGCCAGCATCGCGGCGACCGCGTTCACGCACTTCGTGCCCCACCTGCTGCTTTGCTTCATTGCCTAGACCCTTAGCGTCGTCGGTTGCCGCCATCGCTGGCGGCGAGCAAGCTTTCAAGTGTCTCTGCGAGCGTCTGACGTTCGGCCGGCGCGAGGAAACTCCCCACCTCCACCTGCCGGCCGCTGGATGCCAGCCGGACCCTCTCATCGTCGGTGAGCAGGCGCACCCAGTGGGGATGGGCCCGGAACACCGGCGATCCACCGGGTACGGGGATGACCTCCACGTACGCCGGCACTACCCGGATCTCCTCCTGCCGTTCACCGCTGCGCCACAAGGCACGCAGCGCGGCCGCCAGCACCAGGCTGTACAGCAGCGCGAACAGGGGGGCGAATGCATTGCCGGCCCACCACCCGAGGGCGGACACCAGCCACATCGCACCCGACAACACGGTGAACAACAGGACGAACTGCCGGGCATCGAGCGCCCGTGGGGGACGCAGCCGCAGCTGCGTACCTGACCCATCCGGAGCTGGAAGCACCTCGATCATGTCGCAACCGCGTTCCTGCCGCGGGAAACGCCTCGATGGTAGCCCCGCCCTCTCGCCGGTAGCAAGGGTGCATTCACACATTTTCCGATGCTGCAACACAGCATGAGGTCGGCGGTACGAATGACGAATTCGGCATAAACTCCTACGCACTTGCTGAACACGCTGAATCCACCGCAGCTATTGGCTATCAGCGCTTCACGAAGGTGGCTGCTGGGCACTTCCGCAACCCGCAAAAATGATTAAAATCGCCAAGTTTTCCACTGGCCGGACCGGCATGAACGCACCTTCCTCCTCCCCTGCAGCCCACGACGCCCCGCGTCCCGGCGCGTTGCTGTCGCCGCAACTGCCGGCGCCCCCCAACCCGTTCCGCCAGGCCATCACCGACGCCTGGTTGAAGGACGAGGCCACCCACGTGCGCGAGCTGCTGGCGCAGGCCCGCCTGCCCGCCGACGAGCAGGCCCGGGTGCAGGCACTGGCGGCCGACCTGGTCGGCCGCGTGCGCGTGCGCGCCAAGGACCAGGGCGCGATCGAAGCCTTCATGCGCCAATACGACCTGGGCAGCGAGGAAGGCGTGCTGCTGATGTGCGTGGCCGAGGCACTGCTGCGTATTCCGGACCAGGACACCGCCGACAAGCTGATCCGCGACAAGCTGGCCGATGCCGACTGGGAAAAGCACCTGGGCGGCAGCGACTCGGTGCTGGTCAATGCCTCCACCTGGGGCCTGATGCTGACCGGCAAGCTGGTGCAGATGAACGACGCCACCCGCGCCGATGCGCCCAGCGCGTTCAAGCGCCTGGTCGGCCGCGTCGGTGAGCCGGTGGTGCGCCTGGCCGTGCGCCAGGCGATGAAGATCATGGGCCACCAGTTCGTCATGGGCCGCACCATCAGCGAAGCGCTGGCGCGCTCGCACAAGGGCGACAACGCCAGCTACCGCTACTCCTTCGACATGCTCGGCGAAGGTGCGCTGACCATGAAGGACGCGCTGCGCTACCTGGAAGACTACCGTCGTGCGATCCACGCCATCGGCGGCGATCACAAGGCACGCGGCGGCCGTCCGGATGGCGACGTCAACAATGCCCCGGGCATCTCGATCAAGCTGTCGGCGCTGTACCCGCGCTACGAGCACGCCAAGCGCGAGCGCGTGCTGAAGGACCTGGTACCGGGCGTGCTGGAACTGGCACAGCTGGCCAAGAGCTACGGCATCGGCTGCACTGTCGACGCCGAAGAGTCCGACCGCCTGGAACTGTCGCTGGACATCATCGAGCAGGTGTTCTCTGACGCGTCGCTGTCCGGCTGGGATGGCTTCGGCGTGGTCGTGCAGGCCTACCAGAAGCGCACCCCGTACACGATCGACCACCTGGCCGACATGGCGCGCCGCGCCGGTCGCCGCCTGCAGGTGCGCCTGGTCAAGGGCGCGTACTGGGACGCCGAGATCAAGCGCGCGCAGATCGAAGGCTACCCGGGCTACCCGGTGTTCACCCGCAAGCAGAACACCGACGTGTCCTACCTGGCCTGCGCCAAGCGGCTGTTCACCCATGCCGACGCGATCTACCCGATGTTCGCCACGCACAACGCGCACACCATCGCGGCCGTGCGCAGCATCGCCAACGGCGGCGTGTACGAGCACCAGAAGCTGCACGGCATGGGCGACGACCTGTACGCCGAAGTGGTGCCGGCTGACCGCCTGGGCCTGCCCTGCCGCGTGTATGCACCGGTCGGTTCGCATGAAGACCTGCTGCCGTACCTGGTGCGCCGCCTGCTGGAAAACGGCGCCAACTCCAGCTTCGTCAACCGCATCACCGACGAACGCGTACCGATCGCCGACCTGATCCGCGATCCGGTCGAGATGGTCGCCTCGTTCGCTTCGATTCCGCATCCCAAGATCCCGCTGCCGGTTGACCTGCTGCGCAGCCAGAACCACGACAGGAAGAACTCCATGGGCGCCAACCTCGCCAACGACAACGAACTGCGCGCCCTGGCCGAGCAGATCAACGCGGCTGTGAAGCCCTGGCAGGCCGCCCCGCTGGTGCCGGGTGCCAACCCGACCGGCGCCGCGCTGCCGGTGACCAACCCGGCCGACACCCGTGAAGTGGTTGGCCAGTGGCTGGCCGCAGACGCCGCCACCGTGCAGAAGGCCCTGGCCAACGCCGTAGCCGCGCAGCCGGCCTGGAACCGCACCCCGGCCGCCAGCCGCGCCGCCATCCTCGAGCACGCCGCCGACCAGTTGGAAGCACGCATGCCGGAATTCATGGCGCTGTGCGTGAAGGAAGCCGGCAAGAGCCTGCCCGACAGCATCGCCGAAGTGCGCGAAGCGGTGGACTTCCTGCGCTACTACGCCAAGCAGGCGCGCGAGCAGTTCAGCCACGCCGAGAAGCTGCCGAGCCCGACCGGTGAGTCCAACGAGCTGCAGCTGCACGGCCGCGGCGTGTTCGTCTGCATCAGCCCGTGGAACTTCCCGCTGGCGATCTTCCTGGGCCAGGTCGCTGCCGCCCTGGCCGCCGGCAACAGCGTGATCGCCAAGCCGGCCGAGCAGACCAACCTGATCGGCTACTACGCGGTGAAGCTGCTGCACGACGCCGGCGTGCCGGCCGAGGTGGTGCAGTTCCTGCCGGGCGACGGTGCTACCGTCGGTGCCGCGCTGACCGCCGACCCGCGCGTGGCCGGCGTGGCCTTCACCGGCTCCACCGACACCGCCCGTGCGATCAACCGCGCGATGGCGGCGCGTGACGCCGCCATCGGTGTGCTGATTGCCGAGACCGGCGGCCAGAACGCCTTCATCGCCGATTCGTCGGCGCTGCCGGAACAGCTGGTCAAGGACGCGATCGGTTCGGCCTTCACCTCCGCCGGCCAGCGCTGCTCGGCCGCGCGCGTGCTGTTCGTGCAGGACGACATCGCCGACAAGGTGATGACCATGCTGGCCGGTGCGATGAAGGAACTGAAGGTCGGCAACCCCGGCCTGCTGTCCACCGACGTCGGCCCGGTGATCGACGCAGATGCGCTGAAGATCCTGCAGGACCACGCTGAGCGGATGGACCGCGAAGCGCGCCTGATCGCCGCCGCCGAGCTGTCGGCCGAGGCCGCCAACGGCACCTTCTTCGCACCGCGCGCGTACGAACTGAAGGACCTGGGCCAGCTGCAGAAGGAAGTGTTCGGCCCGGTGCTGCACGTGATCCGCTGGAAGGGCGACCAGCTCGACGCGGTGATCGACCAGATCAACGCCACCGGCTACGGCCTGACCCTGGGCGTGCATTCGCGTATCGACGAGACCGTCGACCGCATCAGCAACGGCGTCCATGTCGGCAACGTCTACGTCAACCGCAACCAGATCGGTGCGGTGGTCGGCGTGCAGCCGTTCGGCGGTCAGGGCCTGTCCGGCACCGGCCCGAAGGCCGGCGGCCCGCACTACCTGCTGCGCTTCGCCACCGAAAAGACGGTGACGGTGAACACCACCGCCGCCGGCGGCAACGCCTCGCTGCTGACCCTGGGCGACTGATCGCCCGGTTGATGCAGTGAACGAAAAAACCCCGCGAAAGCGGGGTTTTTTATGCCTTGCTTCCTGTAGAGCCGGGCCCACGCTCGGTTTTCCTCGCACAGCCGAGCGTGGGCTCGTTCTACAGAGGCTGGGCCACACTGAACCGATTGTCCGCACGCTTCGCCAGCTCGCCGTGCACGCGCGCGATGCGCGCTTCCAGGCCCCCCTCCAGCAGCACGTATTCGACTCCCCGCGCCTCCAGCTCGCGCACGTACCACGCATGCTGCTGCGCCCGGAAGGCCTCGCCCACCCGCGTGCCGTCCTGGTCGAACGGGATATCCGGCGCACACAGGAACAGCAGGTCATACGGTCGCAATGCAGCCTGCCGCAGTGCCTCCGGCGCCGTACCAGACATCCAACCGCTGTAGCCCAGCGTCACCAGCGGCGTGGTATCGCAGAACAGCCAGCGATGCGCATGCCGTGCGGTCTCGTCTTCGTGCTGCGGCTGTGCCATTGCGATGCGAAGCAGATCATCTGGCGTCAGCTCTCCGCCCTGCTGCTCCCATAGCGTGCGGCCATACTCCGGCACCCAGGCGGTCTGCAGTCGCTCGGCCATCACGCGCGCCAGCGTGGTCTTTCCGCTGGACTCGCCACCAATGAACGCCACGCGCTGCACATAGCCGGCATAGACCTTCGGTGCAAGGCCATGACGGTGCGCATGCGGATCGGCGCGCAGCTGGGTGCCACACGCCTGCCCGACGTCCAGTGCGCGATCGAACCGCTCATGGCGTACTGGCGCACCGAAGTGCGTGGCCAACGCCTGCGCGAAGCCGTCACCGTATTCCTCGCCGGTGTACACCGCCTGCACCGGCCCGCCGAACAGGCTCAGGCACAGCCAGGCGGTGAACTCGCGCTGCACGTGCTCGTTGTCGCTGTCCTGCGGCAGCGAGCGCACGTGCAAACCGTGCTGGGTGCACAATGCCGCCAGGCGCGCATCATCGAGCACCGCCACCGTCGCCTGCGGGAAGCGCGCTCGCAGCCAGCGCTCGCGACGCTCGGCGCTGTAGCCTGGGAAACCCGGCTGCGACCAGCCAATCACCAGCAGCTGCCGGCAGCGCGTGGCGGCGAACTCGATCAGGCGTTCGTGGCCGAGGTGCAGCGGGCAGAACTTGCCCACCACCAACCCCCGCGCAACGCGCTCAGGCGGCGGCATCGGCTGCCTTGGCCTCGGTCCGCATCAGATGGCGCCAATGGCGCAGGGCGACCAGCGCGTTTATCCAGAAACCGATGTACAGGATCGAGGTCAGGTGCAGGCCACGGCTGTAGTACAGCGGCACCGCCACGCTGTTCACCAGCAGCCACACCCACCACGATTCCAGCTTGCGGCGCATCATCAGGATCTGCGCGATCACGCTCAATACCAGCACCGCCGAATCGATGTAGGGCGCATAGGCGTTGGTCAGTCGGGCCAGCATCCAGCCGTAGCCGAAGGTGGCCACTACCGCCAGCGGCGCCAGCCAGGCCCAGGCACGTGGGCGCAGCGCAGTGATCGGCAGCGGCGCGCCATGGTCACCACGCAGCCACTGCCACCAGCCCAGCACGCTGATGGCGATGAAGAAGAACTGCAGCACCATGTCCGCATACAGGTGCGAGCGCTCGAAAACCGCAGCAAACAGCGCACAACCGACGATGCCCAGCCACCAGGTGTGCACGTTGTTGCGACCGGCCAGCAGGATCGAGCCAGCGACGGCGATGTTGGCAGCCAGCTCCAGCTGGAAGTTCGGATCGGACAGGTTCATGACGCCATTGTCATGGATTCGCCCCCTGCGTACACAACCGGGCGTAGCCACGCCCGACGTGGATGCCCTGGGCCGCACTGCAAAAAGAAGGCCCCGCTTACGCGGGGCCTTCCGTGTCTTGCTTCAGGCAATCGCCTGGATCAGAACTTGTACTGGAACGAAGCTGCCAGCACGTCGCCACGAACCTTGTACTTGCCAGCCAGCGAGTTGCCCTGGTTGTTGGTAGTCGGCTTGATGTTCACGTTCGGGTCGCTGGTGAACAGGTGGGTGTAGCCGAAGTTGTATTCGGTGTTAGCCGACGGGGTCCAGCCCACGCCCAGCGACAGCCACTTGCGGCTGGTATCTGGCACGCGCACATCGCGATGAGCGTCGGTAGTCGGGGTCTGGTCCAGCGCGACACCACCGCGCAGGGTGACGGTATCGCTCAGCTTGTAGTCCGCACCCAGCGACACGAAGGTGGTATCGCGATAGCCGAAGTCCAGCACAGAGTCCTTCTGGGCCGAAGCATAGTCGATGGTGACAGCGTCGAATGCGGTCGACCAAGCGGTGCGGGTGACGTCACCCATCACGGTCCAGCGGTCGTTGACCTTGTGGGTCACACTGAGGGTTGCCGACGCCGGCAGCTTTACGGTTGCCTTCCCGCTGGTGCTGACGAACTGGCCCGGCTGAGTCTGTCCCAGGATGGTCGCGGTGCGGCCATTGTCGTTCGGCATCAGGAAGGTGGCATCGCCACCGGTGATCTTGTGCGTAACCTTGGAGCGGTAGCTCAGGCCGATGTGGGTATTCTCATCGATCGAGAACAGACCACCGACCGTCCAGCCCACTGCATTGTTGTCGCCTTCAACGGTCAGCTTGCCGTCGGCGCTGCCCGGGGCGTAACCCGGCACGCGGGCCTGGGCCAGCGCAGTACCGAAATCGATGTTGTTGCTCAGCTCGATAGTCAGGTGCTCGACGAACACCGACGCACCGAAGGAAACGTACGGGTTGACGTCATAGGATGCGGCGAAGCCGAGGTCGATCGCCTTCAAATCGGTCTTCAGGCCGCTGTAGCGACCCACCCAACCATTGTCGTACTGGGTCTTGAAACCAAACGGAGCAGTCAGCGACACACCGAAGTGCGCCTTCTCGCCGACTGGCATATGGAAGTATGCGGCCGGAACCGGGGCGATCATTCCAGCGTCGCCGCCGTCACCGCCGGTCTGCGCGGCGCCGGTCGGCTTACGGCCTTGGCCTTTGAACTCGGCCTTGAAGCTGATGGCGCTCAGGTCACCCTGAATCAGGGTGCCATCAAGCTGGCGCATGCCGGCCGGGTTGACGGCGATGATGGAGGCGTCGCCTTCGGCGCTGCCGGAGCCGGCGAACGCGCGGCCCAGGCCCTTGGCGCTGTTTTCCTTCAGCTGGAAGGCGGCAGCATTGGCATCGGCGGCGGCCAGCGCACCGGCAACGCCGACGGCCAGCAGGGTCAGTCGGGCAATGGTGGAAGCGGTTTGCATCGTAGTTCTCTCTCTCCGGTAAGCGGTGATGGTGCTCTGAGTGCGCCTGCGCCCGGCAGGCCCAGAGGCCCGTCGAAGCGCGCCGGATTCCCCTCCCGACATACGACGCCGTATGCGAGTATTACCCAGAGCCGTTAATGAAACAATAACGACGCAGGCGGTTTTTCCGTCTCAAAAGCTGAACAGGACAATCCCCGTCGCAAGCGCCCGCACGCTAGGCTAGTGCCATGTTCGTCTCCCTCCCGTCCCGCAAGAAGGCGGCCCTCCGCTGGGCTACGCCCGTGCTGTTTGCGGCACTGTGGCTGGCGTTCCTGTGGTCGATCTCGCGTCCGGACGATGCCCGCGGCAGTCTCTGGCTGGACTGGGGCGCCCTGTCCACCGGCCTGACCCACCCGCTCGACTGGTGGGCGACGCTGCAGGACGGCAGCGTGCTGCGCCTGTTCACCGCCCTGTTCCTGCACGCGGACTGGTCGCACCTGCTGGGCAACCTGGTGTTCCTGCTGATCTTCGGCCTGCCCGCCGAGCGGGTGCTGGGGCCCTGGCGCCTGCTGCTGCTGTTCCTGGTCGGCGGCGCGGTATCGAATCTGGTGGCCATCTACACCATGGGCAGCCCGGACCAGATCATCATCGGTGCCAGCGGCGCGGTCTCGGCACTGATCGGTGCCTACCTGGCCCTGTTCCCGGGGGCGCGGCTGGGCGTGGTGATCCCGCTTGGCCTGTTCCTGGAATTCGTGCGTGCCCCGGCCTACCTGCTGATCGGGGTGTGGGCAGCGCTGCAGGTGGTGTTCGCCCATATCGGCCCGAGCTTCGGCATGGTGGCCTGGTGGGCCCACATCGGCGGCTTCGTGTTCGGCCTGGTGTACGGGGTCTACGTGCGCGCGGCGATCGCCCGCCGGCTGCGCAAGCGCCACGGCTTCTGACCGCCCGGGTAGTGCCGGCCGCTGGCCGGCATTTGGTTTCTTCTTCCGCCCTTGAGCCGACGCCGGGCATGGCCCGGCGCTACCTCACGGCTTGGCTGGGGCCGGTGCGGGCTTTGCTTCCGGCTTTGCTTCCGGCTTTGCTTCCGGCTTTGCTTCCGGCTGTGCTTCCGGCTTAGGTTCGACCTTCGCTTCCGGCTTCGCCGCAGCGGCCTTCGCGGCCTTGGCCGCATCCGCCTTCGCCGCTTCGGCCTTCAAGCGTGCAGCCACCGAACCCGGGTTCTTCAGCTCGGCCAGCGCGTCATTGATCGGGCCGTCGCCCGGCAGCACCGCACCGGCGTGGTAGCCCTCGGTGCCTTCGTCATCGCCGCGCAGATGGCCTGGCAGGGTCGCTTCGCTGTAATCGCTCAGGCTGGCCGGCAGCGCCTCGTCTTCCGGGCGCGCCGCAGGCTTCAGTTCGACTTCCGGCACGATGCCAGTGGCCTGGATCGACTTGCCACTCGGCGTGTAATAACGCGCGGTGGTCAGCTTCACCGAATCGCCGTTGTCCAGCGGCAGCACGGTCTGCACCGAGCCTTTGCCGAAGGTGCGGCTGCCGACCACGCGCGCGCGCTTGTTGTCGCGCAGCGCCCCAGCCAGCACTTCCGAGGCGCTGGCCGATCCCGCATCGACCAGCACCACCACCGGTGCGCCCTTCAGCAGGTCGCCCGGCGTCGCATCGAACCGTGCATCACTGATGCTGATGCGGCCGCGGGTGCTGACGATGTTGCCCTTGTCGAGCAGGTCGTCGGCCACCTGCACCGCGGCAGTCAGCAGCCCACCCGGGTTGCTGCGCAGATCCAGCACCAGGCCCTTGAGCTGGCCACCGGACTGCTTCTGCAGCTGCTGCAGGTGCTTCTGGAAGTCCGACCCGGTGTCGGCCTGGAAGGTGCTCAGGCGGATGTAGCCGTAGCCCGGCTCCAGCAGGCGGCTGCGCACGCTGGTCACGCGGATGGTCTGGCGGGTGAGGCTGACGTCGAACGGCTTCGGCTTGCCCGCGCGCACGATGGTCAGCACCACCTTGCTGCCGGCCGGGCCACGCAACGGTTCGCTCGCATCAATGGCACTGATCGGCTTGCCGTCGATGGCGATGATCAGGTCACCGGCGAGGATGCCGGCCTTGGCCGCCGGCGTGTCGTCGATCGGCGAGATGACCTTCATGCTGGCGTTGTCGGGCTGCTGCTGCAGCTCCACGCCGATGCCCTCGTAGGCGCCGTTGGCCTGCTCGTCGAAGGCCTGCGCGTCTTCCTTGTTGAAGTATGTGCTGTGCGGGTCGAGGTCGAGCAGCAGGCCGCGCACCGCCGACTGCATCAGCTTCTTGTCATCGACCGGGTCGACATAGGCCGCGCGCACCGCGTTGTACACCGCCACGAAGCGGCGGATGTCCTCCAGCGGCACCTTCGAGGTCACCGCCTCCTCGCTGTTCGCTGCCTGCCCGCTGGTTTCCTGGCTCGGGGCGGGCGCGGTCTGCTGCGCCCAGGACAGCGCCGGCAACAGGGCCAGCAAGAGGGTGGCGGTACGGGCTGCGCGCATGGATCACTCCTGTCGACGGTGGCATGGTGCCCAAGGCACATGCGTCGATTATGCGCGAAGCACAGCTAAATTCCCGTTGAATCCGTCCGCCACGCGACAGCGCCGGATTCAGCGCCGCTGCAGCCAGCTGTCCGGGTTGACCGGCTGCCCGCCCCGGCGCAGTTCGAAGTACAGCGCGGTCACGCCCTGGCCACCGGAATTGCCGACCTTGGCCACCGCATCGCCGCGGCTGACCCGGGCACCCGCATCCTTCAGCAGGGTGTCGTTGTGCGCGTACAGGCTCATGTAGCCGT
Source organism: Stenotrophomonas sp. YJH_SMC_120 (assembly GCF_059368675.1). Taxonomy (NCBI): domain Bacteria; kingdom Pseudomonadati; phylum Pseudomonadota; class Gammaproteobacteria; order Lysobacterales; family Lysobacteraceae; genus Stenotrophomonas; species Stenotrophomonas sp. YJH_SMC_120. Next base: position 4,080 of record NZ_JCAFRY010000021.1, on the reverse strand, counting down.
TGCCGTGATCGACGATCAGGATCATGCCGTAGCCGGTCATCCAGTCGGAGAACACCACGGTGCCGTCGGCCACGGCGGTGACGGTGCTGCCGGCGGGCGCGCCGATCAGCACACCGCTGCTGGTGCGGCCGTCGGGCAGCTTGCCGCCATAGCGGGCCAACAGGTTTCCCGACAACGGCCAGCCCAGGCCACCGACCTTCGGCGCCGGCGCGGAAGCCACGGCAGGCGGGACCTTGGTGGGCGGCGGTGGCGGGCGGCCCTGCGCGGCGGCCTGGCGTGCGGCACGCTCGGCGGCGGCCTTTTCAGCGGCTGCTCGCCGCGCCGCGGCGCGGCGCTCGGCTTCGGCCCTTGCCGCAGCGGCACGCAGGTTGGCCAGCAGCGTCTCCAGTGCCTTGGCGTCCTGGCCCAGCGCCTGTTCCTTCTCGCGCTGGTCCTTGAAGCGCTCATCCAGCGAGGCGACGGTCCTGGCGCGATCGCGACGGTCGGCTTCCAGCGCCGCAGCCTGCTGCTTCTGGTCCTGCTGCGCACCCTGCAGCTTCTGCTTGCGCTCGGCGATCTGCGCCTGCAGCACTTCCAGCTCTTTCAGGTCGGCTGTCAGCGTGGTGATGCGCTGTGCCCGCTCGCGTTGCAGGTAGCGGTGGTAGGCCAGGGCACGATTGGCATCGGCCACCGTGTCCTGCGACAGCAGCAGCTTCAGAGGTGCATGGTTGCCCAGCTGGTAGGCCGCACGCAGCAGGCCGGCCAGCTCGCGATGCTGCTGGGCGAGGTTGGCCTGCAGCGTGCTGCGGCGTTGTTCGGCCTCGGCCAGGGCCCTTCCCTGCTCGCGCAGCGCAGTTTCAGTCTGCGCAAGCGCACGGCCGGTGCGGGCCACCTTCTCGTCCGCCTCACGCAGCTGCTGCGAGGCCTGGCCCCGCTGGCCCTCGATCTGCCTGCGCTCCTGCGCCACGCCCTTCAACTCGCTACGCAGCTTCTGCAGCTTGCGCTCGGTCTCGCGGGTGGTCTGAGCGGCGCCCTGCAACGGCAGCGCCAAGGCGATGGCCAGCCCCAACAGCAGGCAGCGCCCGCCGCGGATGACGGCGATGTGATGTCGGCGTGATGGGAAGGCGTTGTCGCGCAAGGGCTTTCCAGTGACTTCAGGCAGTTGCAGGGGGTACCGGGGAATGGTGACATCTCCGCACGCGGCCTGCCAGCCGCACATCCATCGAGGTCCCATGAAAACTCTTTCCATTCCGCTGTTGTTGGGCGTCCTGCTCGTTGCCGGCCCCGCCGGTGCCCAGGACAACATCAGCAAGGTCAACGGCAGCATCAGCGCCGAGCCTGGCCAGCGCTACGGCAAGCTGGATACCGTCAACGGCGGTATCCGGGTTGGTGAAGGCGTCGAGACCGGCAGCATCGACACCGTCAACGGCGGGGTCAAGGTGGCCGACCGTGCACGTACCGGCAAGATTGAAACGGTCAACGGCGGCGTACGCCTGGGCCGCGAGGTGATTGCACACGGCAGCGTCAGCACCGTCAACGGCAGCATCTTCACCGATCGCGGCAGCCAGATCGAAGGCGGCGTCGAAACCGTGAACGGTGGCATCGGCCTGGTCGAAAGCCGCGTCGGCAAGGACGTGGAGACCGTCAACGGCGATATCACCGTCGGCATCGGTTCCCAGGTCAACGGCGGTGTGCACGTGCGCAAGCCGAACTTCAGCGTCTCGCTCACCGCCAGCCGCAAGCCGCGCGTGATCGTCGGCCCGAATGCCGTGGTCAACGGCCCCCTGCAGTTCGAACGCGAGGTGGTGCTTTATGTGCATCGCACCGCGCGCATCGGTCCGGTCACCGGCGCTGAGCCGATCCCGTTCGACACCGAAACCGCTCCGGCGGACTGAGCGCACCGCGCCTTCGGGTTCGGTGATACTCGCTGACACCGGCCGTGCACGACGCGCGGCCGCCCTTTGTTTTCCAGGAATCGACGATGCCCCGCAAACTCCTTCTGTGCCTGGCCGCCGCGGCCGCGCTCAGTGCCTGCAAAGGCGAAGACACGCCGGCCACCGCACCGGCGTCAGCCACCGACACCGCTGCCGCGAAGCCGGCGGCTCATCAGTTCTCCCCGGAGATCAACGCCGGCGACTTCGCCGAGATGGTCAAGACCCTGGCCTCGGATGAATTCGAAGGCCGCGCGCCGGGCAGCAAGGGCGAGGAACTGACGGTCAACTACATCCGCGACCAGATGCAGCGCATCGGCCTGCAGCCGGGCAACGGTGACAGCTGGTTCCAGGACGTGCCGATGACCGAGACCACGGCCGACGCATCGACCGTGCTGAAGATCACCCAGGGTGGCAAAACCACCGAGCTGAAGTTCGGTACCGACATGGTGGTCGGCACCCGTACCGGCCAGGCTGAGGTGAAAGTCGATGCCAGCGACCTGGTGTTCGTCGGCTATGGCGTTGATGCGCCGGAGCAGAAGTGGAACGACTATGCCGGCCAGGACTGGAAGGGCAAGACGGTCGTGATGTTCGTCAACGATCCGGGCTTCCATGTTGACGACGCGAAGCTGTTCGACGGCAAGCGCATGACCTACTACGGCCGCTGGACCTACAAGTTCGAAGAGGCCGCGCGCAAGGGCGCCGCCGCGGCGCTGATCGTGCACGACACCGCCGGTGCCTCCTATGGCTGGGACGTGGTGAAGAACTCCTGGGCCGGCCCGCAGTACGACCTGCCGGCCAAGGATGACCCGGAAGCCCGCATCCCGGTGCAGGGCTGGCTGAGCGCCGACGCCGCCAAGGCGCTGTTTGCCGGTGCCGGCCTGGACCTGGCGCAGGCTTACAAGGATGCGAGCAAGCGCGGCTTCAAGCCGGTGCCGCTGAAGGCCACCGCCACGGTCGACCTGAAGAGCCAGATCGCGCAGAAGCAGTCGCGCAACGTGGTGGGCGTGCTGCCAGGCAGCAAGCGTGCCGACGAGGCCGTGCTGTACATGGCGCACTGGGACCACCTGGGCAAGCACGAGGGTGAAACCGGCGACAACATCTACAACGGTGCGGTCGACAACGCGACCGGCGTGGCCGGCATCCTTGAGGTGGCCGAAGCCATGGCCCACCAGGATCCGAAGCCGGAGCGCTCGGTGGTGTTCCTGGCGGTGACCCTGGAAGAGTCCGGCCTGCTGGGTTCGAAGTACTACGTCTCCCACCCGACCTTCCCGCTGGACAAGATCGCCGGCGTGATCAACCTCGACGCGATGTCGGTGGCCGGCCGTGCCAAGGACGTGACCGTCACCGGCTTCGGCAGCTCGGAGCTGGAGGACATCCTCAAGCCGCTGGCTGCGGCCCAGGACCGCACGCTGCATGGTGAGACCTCGGTGCAGAGCGGCTTCTACTTCCGCTCGGATCACTTCAACTTCGCCAAGGCCGGCGTGCCGGCCCTGTACGCCGATGGTGGCGAGGACCTGCGCGAGGGTGGCGTGGACGCCGGCCGCAAGGCCGCGGCGGACTACGGCGCCAACCGCTACCACGGTCCGAAGGACGAGTTCGACGCGTCCACCTGGAAGCTGGACGGGACTGTCGAGGACCTGCAGCTGATGTACGGCGTCGGCAAGGAACTGGCCGGTGGCGATCGTTGGCCGAACTGGTACGAAGGTAACCCGTTCAAGGCAGCCCGCGACGCGATGATGAAGGACAAGGCTTCGGCAAAGTAAAGCCGGGCCATGCTCGACTGAACATCGTTGAGAGCAGAGCGGCGCCCCACGGGGCGCCGCTTTTCTTTTGTGTACCGTCGGCGGCTCATCCACGGTTGGTGTGGATCTGCCGGTAGTGCCGGCCGCTGGCCGGCAATCGATTGGTAGCGGCCAACCTTGGTTGGCGCCATGCTTCCTCGCGGAGCACCCACGCATGGCGTGGATCTACCGGGCAATGCAACGCCATCGGGTTGCCGGCCAGTGGCCGGCACTACCGGGGTTTCCTGCGCACAAAGAAAAACCCCGCTGCGTGAGCAGCGGGGTTTTGGGTGTAAACCCTGGCGATGACCTACTCTCGCATGGCTTGAGCCACACTACCATCGGCGCAGCTGCGTTTCACTTCCGAGTTCGGGATGGGATCGGGT